>JBEEOC010000014.1:0-7244 GCA_041191845.1 Actinomycetota bacterium
AAGTAGTTCGCTCAGGGGTTGTTGAATCACAACACCGAGGCTTTCTCGTTGCGCTTAATGCAGATGGCTCTACCAACCTTGAACTAGGAGATAGTGCCCATCTCATCTTTCCGCGCTCGACTGTGAAATCTTTTCAGGCGGCTGCGATGGTGCGCAACGGACTTGAATTAGAGCCACGTTTATTAGCACTTGCTGCATCGAGCCACTCTGGTTCAACCGAACATATTGCAGCAGTCAGGCAGATTCTTGCAACGGTGGGACTTGATGAATCTGCACTGCAGTGCATGCTCGATAAACCACTTGGTGAGCCAGAGCGTCGCGCATATGGCGATCAGCCAGCAACGAGAATTGCTATGAACTGTAGTGGTAAGCATGCGGCGATGCTTGTCACTTGCATGAAGAACGGTTGGTCAATTGAGAACTATCTCGATGCCAGCCACCCGCTACAGATTGCCTGCAAACAAGAGCTTGAGAATTTATCTGGTGAGAAAATCACCTTGGTGAGCACCGATGGTTGTGGCGCTCCACTCTTCCTGATCTCTGTTGCAGGTTTAGCACGAGCTGTTCGCGCAATCACCATCTCAACAGATCCTGCACATTCCACAGTATTGGCAGCATCGCGCGCATTTCCTGAAATGGTTGCAGGAGATGGAAGATTGACAACTGTGATGATGCGTGAAGTCGCAGGTCTCTATATGAAAGATGGAGTTGAGGCGGTGGAAGTTGCTTCGATGCCAGATGGACGCACCTTGGTCTTTAAAGTCAGCGATGGATCACTTCGACCATTTCGCGCCCTCGTTCATGCAGGACTTAAACGTCTTGGCGTTGAATCAGCCTATGAGGTTGAGCCTGTCCTCGGCGGTGGCGCAGTAATTGGTCAGATTCGCGCTACTTTCTAGCCAAAGGAGCGCTTTTCTTCAATACTGCGTACCCTTGATGCATGAATCGCCGCGTCGCCACCTTGATGGTGCACACCTCGCCGCTTGATCAGGCAGGTATGGGCGATGCCGGAGGAATGAATATCTATGTCTGCGAATCTGCGCAGCAGATGGCAGCACAGGGCATCAAGGTAGATATCTTCACCCGACGCGCAAATAACGATCACCCAGACATCGTTGATTTGGGAAATGGCGTTCGTGTTATCCATCTCAATGTTGGCCCCGTGCACGGCGTCACTAAGGAAGCTCTACCGGCGCTCATCCCAGATCTCTCACAAGAGTTTAAGATGGCGCTTACTGCCGAGCAATACGATGTCATTCACTCGCACTATTGGATCTCAGGAAAAGTTGCGATGCCAGTTGCCAAAGAGCTCGGCATTCCACTGATTCATACCATGCACACAATGGCGCGGGTGAAGAATCTCGCTCTCGCTGAAGGTGAAATCCCAGAGCCGATGATTCGAGTTCAAGGCGAATCACAGGTTGTTGCAGCAGCAGATGCGCTCATTGCAAATACTGATGCCGAGGCGGCAAGTTTGGTCTCACTCTATGAGGCTTGTCCTGACAATGTCTCGGTGGTCAGCCCTGGCGTTAATCTTTCGATGTTTACCGCAGGAAGTGGAAAGCAGGTAGCGCGAAAGAACCTTGATCTTCCAGCCAATGCTCATATCGTCACCTTTGTTGGTCGTATTCAGCCACATAAAGGTCCAGAAGTTTTGATTCGCGCAGTTGCAGAGATGGTTGGCCACTCGCCAGCGCTTCGTGCAAAGTTGATCACAATGATTGTTGGTGGAGCTTCGGGCGCTAATGGCGCCGAGGTGGATCGCCTTAAAGAACTTGTGAATTGGCTCGGCATCAGCGATGTTGTTCGCTTTGCTCCACCAGTTGAGCGAAAAGATCTCGCTGATTACTACCGCGCCGCAGATCTCGTCTGTGTTCCAAGCTATTCAGAGAGCTTTGGATTGGTCGCCCTTGAGGCACAGGCCTGCGGCACACCTGTTGTTGCAAGCGCTGTGGGTGGACTTCGCACAGCTGTCGCCGACGGTATTTCTGGAGTATTGGTAGATGGCCATAATCCACGCGCCTGGTCTTCGGTTATCGCACGTCTTCTTCAAGAACCACAACGCCGCATCCTCCTTGCAATGGGCGCGCTTGAACACGCCTCTCACTTTGGCTGGGCCGCCACATCACGTGGCACGCTCGATATCTACGATCGTGTCCTTGATATGCAAGAGGCAGAGAAGAAGAGCATCGGTTAAATGTCAGTAACTCAAGTGATTGCAGATTTCTTGCAATCTCAGCACTTAGATTTTGAAGCGGATGGAAATACCTTTCTCGTAACCCTCAAAGGTGAGAAGAAGTTACAGACTCACTGCGCACTTGTCGTGGGTGATCACTCATTAAGCATTAATGCCTTTGTTATTCGCAAGCCAGATGAGAATGAGGCAGCTGTTCACCATTGGTGCATGAGCAAGAATGCTGGGATGTATGGACTTGCCTTTGCAATCAATACTCTTGGCGATATCTATCTTGTCGGAAGACTTCCACTCGATGCTGTGAACGAGAAAGAGCTAGATCGGATTCTAGGAAGCGTCTTGCAATACTCTGATTCCTCTTTTAATCCTCTTCTTGAACTTGGCTTTGCAGATGCAATTCGTCGTGAGTGGGCTTGGCGAGTATCTCGTGGTGAATCACTGGCAAATCTCGAAGCATTTAGCCACTTAATGTAATTTTCTGCCATCTCGTGGCAAGATACGCCCATGTCACATTACAAGTTGATCTTGCTCCGCCACGGCGAATCTGAATGGAATGCAAAGAACCTCTTCACAGGTTGGGTAGATGTTCGACTCTCAGCAGCAGGTGAAGCTGAAGCGAAGAAGGGTGGAACTCTCCTTGCAGAGCGCAATCTCTTGCCTGATGTAGTCCACACATCACTTCTCCGCCGCGCTATCCACACATCTCAGTTGGCACTTGATTCATGTGACCGCCACTGGATTCCGGTGAAGCGTTCATGGCGCCTCAATGAGCGCCACTATGGAGCGCTCCAAGGTAAGGATAAAGCGCAGACTTTAGCTGAGTATGGCGAGGAGCAATTTATGCTCTGGCGCCGCTCTTATGACACTCCACCGCCACCGATTGTTGCCGGCTCTGAATTCTCACAAGATCAGGATCCACGGTATGCAGATCTCGGAAAAGATCTTCCATTAACTGAGTGCCTCAAGGATGTCGTCGCTCGCATGATTCCTTATTGGGAAGAGTCGATCATTCCTGATCTCAAATCTGGAAAGACTGTTCTTGTGACAGCACACGGCAATTCATTGCGCGCACTGGTCAAGCATCTTGATGGAATTAGCGATGAAGATATCGCGGGTCTCAATATTCCAACAGGTATTCCGCTCTATTACGAACTCGATAGCAACTTTGCACCCGTGAAGAAGGGTGGTGAGTATCTCGATCCTACCGCCGCAGCCGAGGCGATTAAGGCCGTGGCAAATCAAGGTAAGAAGTAAGAGAGCTTTAGGTAATCGAAGATATTAGAGAAGAGTCTTAGGACTGCTTCTCGGCATACTCGCCTGTGACGAGGAAGTAGACGCGGCGAGAGATTGAGACTGTGTGATCTGCGCAGCGCTCGTAGTATCGACCGAGCAAGGTCATATCGATTGCAGTCTCTGTGCCATGTGGCCACTTCTCATCAAGGAGAGCTTCAAAGAGTTTGCGATGGAGCTTATCCATCTCATCATCATCACGCTCAACTTCGAGCGCCACCTTAATATCGCGGCTCTGGAGAAGGCCTGTGACCTTATTGATGAGAGCAACTGCAACATCTCCCATAGCCTGGATAGTTGGAGCTAACTCTTCTGGAACAGCCTTATTGGGATAGCGCATACGAGCAATACGTGCCACGTGGTGTGCGAAGTCGCCCATACGTTCAAAATCTGCGCTCATGCGAAGTGAGGTCACAAGATTACGGAGGTCACTCGCCACAGGTTGCTGGCGAGCCATTACATCGAGCGTCTTATTGTCGAGCTCATGTTGAATTGCATCGACGCGATCATCTTCGGCGATAACCTCTTCAGCGAGCTCAAGGTTTGCAGTTAGAAGCGCGGTTGTGGCGCGAGACATCGCTCCAGATACCAAGTTAGACATCTCAACGAGAGTCTGGTTAATGGAGTCTAGGTCTTCATGGAAGGCGTCGCGCATGGGCTAAGAATATTAGGTGGTGGAGATAAAAGATAATTCTGGAGATGAACACGCCCTAAAGTAGGCGTGAATAGTGGGTAAATCAGATGGCCAACGAAAAATTTATAGGGGCGCTGGAGTGAGAAAGCCCTACGATTGAGCCATGGTCAGGGCTTTAAGGCGTATGCGGAAGGAGAGCAGCCTTGAGCACTCCTTTGCCACATCAGAGGTCCAAGAGATGCTCGATGTTCTTGGCCTTGCATCAGTGATCTTAGGTCCAGGCAATCGCATCGATTACTTCTCACCAGCTGCCCTTTCGCTTGGAGTAATCCGTGATGAGAAGTTGGTGGGAGATTCATTTCTCGCTCTCCTCCGTAAAGCTCGTCGTACTAAGTTGCCGCAGAGCGGTCAGATTGAACTACCTCGTGGACCAATCGGTGAAGGTGTTCGCAAGCTCTCTGTCGATATCCACTACTTAAGCAATCACGATTCACTTGTTATTACCTTCACTGATGAGAGTGAAGCGGAGCGAATTGATGCCGTTCGCCGTGACTTTGTCGCAAATATCTCTCATGAACTTAAGACCCCGATTAGCGCCCTTCGCACATTGAGCGAGGCGGTCACTGTTGCATCTGAAGATCCACAGCTCAATAAATTTGCAGTGATGATGCAGAGCCAAGTTGAACGGCTATCGACCTTGGTGCAAGAGATTATCGACCTCTCTCGACTACAAGATGCAGATCCTTTGCTCGACGCAGTCCATGTCGATATCGATGAAGCGGTCAATGAAGCCATTGATCAATGTGAGGTATTGGCAAATACACGAGCCATTGAGATTGTGAGAGGACCTGAGGTAGATGTGAGCGTTGTTGGCGATCGCACCCACTTAATCATGGCCTTCCATAACTTGATTGAGAATGCAATCAATTACAGCCCCGACCGGACCCGTGTTTCAGTAAATACAACAGTGACGGGAAATATCGTTGAAGTTGTTGTCATTGATCAGGGCGTTGGAATATCTGATGCTGATCAATCACGAATCTTCGAGCGTTTCTATCGCGTTGACTCAGCTCGGTCACGAGAGACTGGCGGAACTGGCCTTGGACTTTCAATTGTGAAGCACGTTGTTGGAAATCATGGTGGCGATATCTCTGTGTGGAGCTCTGAAGGTGTTGGTAGTACTTTTACAATTCGACTTCCGATTGCGGAAGAATCTTCTGAAGATGGAGCACAGTAATGGCACGCATCCTTGTCGTTGAAGATGAAGAGACTCTGGCAGAGGCGATCTCATTTCTTTTGAGTAAAGAGGGCTTTGATGTTGCTGTTGCTTCGTCGGGCCCAGCAGCAATTGAGAGCTTTGATAAAACAGGTGCAGATTTGATTCTCCTAGACTTGATGCTGCCAGGTCTATCAGGAACAGAGGTCTGTCGTCAGATTCGCACCAAGTCTTCAGTGCCGATCATCATGCTTACGGCGAAGGATTCAGAGATCGATAAGGTCGTAGGGCTTGAGATAGGCGCAGATGACTATGTCACCAAGCCTTATTCATCGAGAGAGTTGATTGCCCGCATTCGTGCGGTCTTGCGCCGCGGTGAGCTCAATGATGCAGGCGATGAGGGTTCCATCCTTGAGGTGGGTCCGGTCCGAATGGATACCGATCGCCATGTCATCAGCGTCAATGGCGAGGTCACACCAATTCCACTCAAAGAGTTTGAGCTCCTTGAATTTCTTATGCGTAATGCTGGTCGCGTATTGACTCGGGTGCAGTTAATTGATCGTGTTTGGGGTAGTGATTACGTGGGAGATACAAAGACGCTCGATGTTCATATCAAACGTCTGCGCGCCAAGATCGAGAAAGATCCTGCCAATCCTGAATACATTCAGACAGTGCGAGGTATGGGATACAAGATGGAGCGCACTCTCTAAATAAGCGAGAGGCGACTCTTCTTGTTAACTATTTAGCTGCAGGTGTTGCTTCAGGAGTTGAAAGCTTGGCTCCTGATGTCACATTTGCGTAGAGATCACGCTTGTCGCGAATGAGCGCGCGAACTGTGACAAGACCTGCGCGAGCAAATCCAATAGTGATATCAACATTGGTGCCGGCAACTGGATTGACTCCAGCAAAGACAGCCTTTGCATTAGCTAATTCACCTTCGAAGTGAATTGGCTTATTTGTCTCAAGCTTTGTTAGGCCAGTGATTGCAGCGCCTACTCCACCGACAGTAATGCCGAGGATTTCATCTGCCTCTTCAGAGCGGTTGACGATGTGACCAACTACAACTGCAGATCCATCTTCAGTTGCAACGAGGAGAAGGTTGCTCACCCGAATATCTGCACCATCAGTATTGATGACTGCCTCTGCTCCATCTGTGACGCGAGATGTTTTGCGAGTCTCAGCGTTTGGACCTGCTCCACATGATGTGAGCGTTAATGCAAATGCGAGAGCGATACTTGTGAGTGCAACTTTTTTCATTTGGCGCATGGCGCGATTATCTCATGCCCTTAAACCCTTTATTCACGCCTACTTCAGCCCATTTATTCGGGGTTTTCTGATTCTCGGTTCGCTGGTAGAATTAGGGCTTCATCCCCAGCTTTACGAGAGGCGTTCCATGACATTTAAGGTCGGAGAAACCGTTGTTTATCCTCATCACGGAGCAGCACTCATCGAGGCTATTGAAACTCGCGTAATCAAGGGTGAAGAACGGACCTATCTAGTCCTTAAGGTCGCTCAGGGTGATCTCACAGTCCGCGTTCCTGCAGATAATGTAGATCTCGTAGGTGTCCGCGATGTTGTGGATTCAGCCGGCCTTGACCGCGTATTTAACGTCCTCCGCCAGCCATATACAGAAGAGCCAACAAACTGGTCTCGTCGCTACAAGGCAAACCTTGAGAAGCTCGCATCAGGCGATGTCATCAAGGTTGCAGAGGTCGTTCGCGATCTCTACCGTCGTGACCTCGATCGTGGCCTCTCAGCTGGTGAAAAGCGCATGCTCGCCAAGGCGAAGCAGATTCTCGTATCAGAGCTCGCTCTCGCTGAGCGCACTGATGAAGAGAAGGCTGCAACTCTCCTTGACGAGGTTCTCGCTTCCTAAAGATTCACACCATGATCGCCGCAATCATTGCTGC
>JBEEOC010000015.1:0-3704 GCA_041191845.1 Actinomycetota bacterium
TCTGGCGTCAGACCTCTTATGGCTTTATTCATGAGAGCGGGCATGCCTTACTTAATGATTTCCCGCAAGATAGCGCGATTGAATTGAGTTGGATTCTCAATTATGACCAACAATTCGATCAAGCCGGTCTCTTTATCTATAGCGATGAGCGCAATTGGATAAAGGCTGGGATTGAGTATGCCGACGGCGCACCACAGCTAGGTGCGGTAGTCACTATCGAAAACTCTGATTGGTCGGTTGCTCCTGTTGACCAGTGGATGGGCAAAGAAGTTCACCTGCGGGTGAGTAGGAGCGGCGATGCGCTTACGATTCGTGCGAAGGCAGATGGAGAATGGAAGTTAGTTCGATTGGCCCCACTCGATCCTCGCCGTCAATGGAAAGCAGGCTTACATGCCGCAAGCCCTACACGTGCTGGCCTGGTGGTGACCTTTACTTCAATTTCATATGGACCGGCAGATTCTGAACTCCATAGTTAATTCTTAATGACCCGCTTAGCCGAGAATCCGAGGATGAGGGCGAGCAGGCCAGGAAATAACATTGCCCAACGAAGGTCGATAATCCCCGAGAGGAAACCGATAATCGGCGGCCCTGCCATGAATCCGAAGTATGCAATTCCTGAAACCATAGCAACGCCTTGAGATGGTGCAATTGTCTCTGGATATTCCTCTTTCGCAATGCGTCCCGACTCCGAGAAGAGGATTGGAATGAGGATAGATAATCCAGCTCCGAGACAGAGCCAGCCAAAAATCTGACCTTGAATCCCGCCAATAATTAACCCAAGAATGAGGCCGCCGCCAGAGATCAATCCACCCATAGAAAGCACGTTCCCAGCCGGAAATCTCGTTGCAATTCGATCACCAAAGAGGCGACCAATCACCATCGTTGCGCTAAAGAGAACATATGGCAGAGCTGATTGAAAGGGGGTGGCGCTAAAGGTTTCACGAGCGAGTATTCCTCCCCAATCTCCCGCTGCACCCTCTCCTACTTGGCCACAAAATCCCAATACTCCAAGGATGAGAAATATCTTTGGTCGAGATGCTTTCCTCTCTTCACGATTGACTTCATGGATATCGACTGAAGCTGGAAGCCACCAATTTCTTAGAATAATTGCGAATACTGCAACTACGATGCCAATTGAGAGAGCATGAGTAGAAAGAGATACTTTCAATTGGGCAAGGACGCCAGCCAGCAGTGCACCAATAAGCCCGCCGATTGAGAAAATCGCGTGAAAGGTACTCATAAACCGAGCTTTATATCTCTGCTCAACTGCAATGGCATGAGCATTCATTGAAATATCTTGGGTGGCAAGCGTGAATCCAAAGAGAAAGAGTGACAGGGAGAATAAGAGATAGGTATTCGTGAGAGATACGAGAAACATTGCTCCCGCCATAGCGATCGTGGCAGGGACTGCAACAGTTCTACTCCCATATCGAGCGGCAAGAGATCCAGCTTTCTTTATGGAGATGAGAACACCTATCATCAAGATAAAGAGCGAAAGTCCAAATTGACTATTGGTAATCTCGAGTTTCTCCTTAAAGTCAGGAATTCTCACCATAAATGATCCTGCTGCAATTCCATTTGATGCAAAGGCCACAGAAACTGCAATTCTGGGTTTATTCACGCTTCCTCTTTCGACGATAGATCATGAGTGTAAGTATGGAGGCAAAAGTCGCGATTCCCACCCAATTCCAGAATGAGATCGGAAATGGCGCATGGGAATCAAGTGCTGGTGAAACATCTTTGTTTACCGGGAGCGAGACCATTGCGACCACACCCGCGTGATCAGTGTTCCATCGTGAATTGGCAGGTTGAATATTTCCAATAATGGAAGATGAGATTACATTTGCACCATTCTTAACGAAGATATAGTCGAGGCGATCGGTGAAGCCGGTGGCATTACCCATCTCCTGCGCCGCTTTTAATCGTTTATTATCGGGTCCTGTGAGCAGGGCATTCATTCCCCAGGTAAAGTTGTTGGGATTAATCGCATCTGGACCTGCATCAGTAAACCCCGCCTTGCGCATCAACCAATAAGCATTACAACCCTCAATTGCAGTACTGGGAGTTGGGTTCTTCACCTGGGCATTACATGTCTCACTCGCCTCAGGTTGTCCCCCTGGATTGCTCTTTGCATCAGGCCTTGGATCACGTGGATCTGAGTTGAAATCACCGAGCACAATCACTGGCATTGTGGTTATTGAGAGATCATTGATTAACTGCTTGGCTTGGAGAGCAGCATTGGGAACCTTATTGCTATCCCAGAGTGATTCAAGATGAGTCGAGATGATTCTTACATTGCCGCCTTGATGGCGAAGATCTATCCAGGTATAGCCGCGGTAGATAGTCATCAGCTGAGGAACGATGCTGTAACTAGTCTCGTATTCGCTATTTCCCACGGCGAGAATCTGGGATTTGAGCTCCTTCTTCACCACAATTCCATCGCCAATTTCAAAGCCACAGGCTGCTTTATCGCTACCAAAGAGCGGTTGGAAGGTCTTCGGGTCGGTCACCATTGTCAGATAAGGGATCGCGGGAATTGAGTAGCCAATATTAAGAGCATCGACCCCATCCTTTGAGGCCAATACATACTCGCTACCAGCAGTCTTTGTGGCAGCTAAGAACTCTTTGAGGAAATCAAAGACGACAACCTTCTTACTCCAGAGGTTCTTCTTGCAATACCAATGGGTCGTCTCTTGAATACCGACAACATCGGCTCCACTTTCAATGATCTCTTTTGCAAGCCCCGGTGCGCGCTGAGTGAAATTAGTAGCGGCAACCTGCTCCCACATAAACTGGGCTGCTGCTGGAAAATCAGGAATTAATTCGAGCGCAACGCCAACATCTGCGCCGAGATAGAGATTGCGCGAGGCAACGGTGAGCGGTTGATCTACAGCGTGAGCTGTTGGGGCGAGGATAAGGCAGAGCGCGATTGCGGCGATGAACTTACGCATTGCCAAAGGGTAGACCTAACCCTTGGGGAGAATCTATCTACTCAAGCTCCCACTTGAGAAAGTTTGCAGCCTCTTCTGAGCAGAAAGAGTTCTCTTCTAAGGTAAGCAGGATTGCTCCTTGATCTGTCTTCGGCTCTTTTCCAGTCCAGGCAGCTGAGAACTCAATGTTGTTATTGATGTATTGATCAAGCGCCTCGTTTGCCGCTTTCTCATCCTCATAGAGCCAGAGTGAACAACTTCCCGTTGCGGTGGTGATTGCAAGTTCTGGCTCATATTGACCAGCTGACATCACGGCCTCACTTGTGTCGTCCTGAGTCCAACTCAATACCCCTTGCGTCTTTAACTTTGTGAAGAGATCTGCATCTCTCTGGTTATAGAGGCCAATGATTGGAGCTGCTACGAGCGCGACGATAAGAAGATATGCCGTATAAACAAATGGACTGACTTTGGAGCTCTTCGCCTCAGGTTCCTTTACCCATTCAAAGCCATTGCCACATGTTGAGCAGAAATTTGCGCCGCGACGAATTCGGGTGTTGCACTCTAAACAGAGGAGCTTGGCCATGTGCCCATTGAACCTTTCTATTAGGGGTCAGGGCAAGGAAATGGGTGGCTGATAGTGGTCAGAGTTAAAGAGAAAAGCCCCGGGTGTGAAAGGCACCCGAGGCTTAACTTGTGCGCGCGAAGGGATTCGAACCCCTAACCTTCTGATCCGTAGTCAGATGCTCTATCCGTTGAGCTACGCACGCTTATTTA
>JBEEOC010000016.1:0-6836 GCA_041191845.1 Actinomycetota bacterium
TCTTTGACCTAATGATTGCGGCAACAGGATGGAACGAGAAGCGCCTGAAGGCAGTAGGTCGTGACGTCATGGTGATACACACACATCCCAATAACCATGCTGGTTACTACCCAGATGCAAAACAGATTTCATTGAAGTTGATCTTCGACCCAAAGACCGGTGAAATCCTTGGCGGTCAAGGAGTAGGAGTAGACGGTGTCGATAAGCGCATTGATGTGATTGCAACTGCAATCCGCGGTGGAATCACTGCACCCGAACTTGCTGATTTAGAGCTTGCTTACGCTCCTCCATTTGGTTCAGCAAAGGATCCAGTCAACATGCTCGGCTACATCGCTGAAAACATGATGAGTGGATTGCTGAAGACTGCTCAATGGAATCAGACACAGGAATATCGCGAAGCCGGTTACCAGTTAATTGATGTCCGAACACCATCCGAGTTCAATGCTGGAGCGATCCCCGGAGCGATCAATATTCCAGTTGATGAGATTCGCCAGCGCGTTGCAGAGATTAAGGAGGAACCAATCCTGGTTAATTGCCAGGTAGGCCAACGTGGCCACACTGCAACAATGTTGCTCAAGGAGCTTGGCTTCGATGCGACAAACCTTGATGGCGGCTACCTCACCTATTCAAATTCACCGGCAGCAATTAACTAGAGAAAAGAGAAGAAAAATGTGTCACAAGACAACTTGTCGCAAATGTGGAAAAGCAACTTGGGCCGGCTGTGGTCAGCACATTGAAGTTGCCCTCAAGGGAGTATCAAAGGCAGATCGCTGCCAGGGTCACCAAAATGATCCAAAGGAGGCAGGCTTCTTCTCAAAGTTGTTTGGGAAGAAGTAACTTTTAATGGCAACCATCAATGTGGGCGAGAAAGAATTTGAAGGACTCATCACCGAATCTCCGATAGTTCTTGTGGACTTCTGGGCTGAATGGTGTGGTCCATGCAAGATGTTCGGGCCGGTCTATGAAGCGGCTTCTGAGAACCACCCCGATGTGGTCTTTGCCAAGGTTGATACCGAGGCAGAACAATCGCTAGCGGGAGCTGCTGGCATAACATCAATTCCGACATTGATGGCCTTTCGCGATGGCATCCTCCTCTTCCGTCAGCCAGGGGCGCTGCCTGCCTCCTCCCTGGAGGAGCTGATTGCGGCTATTAAGGCGGCCGATATGGAAGAGATCAAGAAGGAGCTCGCCTCCCAGGTGCTCGAGGGGGGCTCCTAAAGCTCTCTTCACGGGGCAGCGATCTCTCCATGCGGAGATTTATCTCCAATCTGTCCCGGAACTGCAATTTTCTGCAAAATTACCCCTTTTCTCACCAGATGAAAATGGGTCGCAGGTGCAAACGTAACCATTTCGTTATTGAAACTCCGTAGCGGATCCACGCTCAGACGCTTAGATTTTACGCGTGTCGACGAATGCGCCGACGCAACCTTTCAAGAGGTTTTACTTCAGGAAAGTTAGAGGACGTAAATGTCAGTAGAACAAAACGGAGTATCACGTCGTACCCTCATTAAGGGTGCTGCATTGGGTGGTATCGGAATCGCTGGTGGAGCAACAGTGCTCTCATCATGTGGTTCAAAGGCATCAGGACCAATGTCATTCGGCGCGCGTACAGTTGATGAATCTCCAACAAAGCAGCTCAAGGGACTTGTTGCTGCATACGAGAAGAAGTCAGGCAACAAAGTTACTTATAACGCAACGGAGTCAAATGCGTTCCAGAACAACCTTTCACAGTATCTCCAGGGAACTCCTGATGATGCATTCCAGTGGATGGCCGGATTCCGCATGCAGTTCTTTGCAGAGCAGGGTCTTCTAGAAGATATCTCAGATGTCTGGAAGGATCTTGAAGGACAGTACGACAACTCATACAAGATCGCATCAACAGGTCTTGATGGTAAGCAGTACTTCGTTCCACAGTCTTGGTACCCATGGGGTCTTCACTACCGTAAGTCAATGGTGAAGGAGCTCGGTCTTGATCCAGAGAACATCGGTAACTTCGATGACATGATCAAGATGTTTGAAGCGATGAAGAAGAAGGGTCTTGTTGGATTTGCAGCTGGCGATAAGGGCGGCTGGGAAGCAATGGGAACATTCGACATCATCAACGCACGTCTTAACGGCTACCAGTTCCACGTTGACCTCCTCGCAGGCCGTGAGAAGTGGACAGATCAGCGCGTTATCGACGTCTTCAAGCAGTGGGAGCTCCTCCTTCCATACACAAATAAGAACGTTCTCGATCTCGAGTGGGATGGCGCAATGCAGCTCCTCCTCCAGAAGAAGGCTGGAACAACTCTTATGGGTTCATGGTTCGGTGGAAACTTCAAGGAGAAGTCACAGGAAGATTACGACGATCTATGGATCGTTCCATTCCCAGAGATCAACCCAGAGCACGGCGTTGACACAATCGATGCACCAATCGATGGTTTCTGCGTAGCTGCTAACGGTGGAAACACCGAAGTTGGTAAGGACTTCATCAAGTTCGCAGGCGATAAGGAAGGTATGCAGGCAATGCTTGATACCGGTATCCCAATGACATCTGCTAACAAGAACCAGGACACATCAACATACGATGCGTTCCAGAAGCAGCAGTTGAACGTCATGAGCCAGGCTAAGTACATCACTCAGTTCTTGGATCGCGACACACGCCCAGACTTCGCAGGCCCAGTTGTTGGTCCAGCAATCCAGGCTTGGTACAAGAACCCTAAGGATGTCAACAAGATTGTTGATTCTCTTCAGGCACAATGGGAAGCACTACCAGCTCTCTAATTCTTAACAAGTGAGATTTACTTCTCACCTGATTCATTTAGTAATCAATTAAGAAAAAGAGAGATAAGGTAAAGGTATGAACTCGACGGCGGATAACAAGACGACAACTCAAGTTACCCGCCGTCGAGCCTTTTCCCCTAAAGATCGTTTGACGCTCGGCGTCTTTATCGGAGTGCCAACTGCGCTCCATGTATTACTCGTCTGGATCCCAGCGATTGCAACAATCGGCCTCTCCTTTACATTCTGGACAGGTATCCACCTCGACGATATTCGTTGGGCAGGCTTTGCCAACTATCACAATATTTTCTTCTCCACCCCAGTCTTCTGGGATGCGTTAAAGAACAACATCATCTGGCTTGCATGGTTCGGCCTCTTAGCTACTCCGCTCGGCGTATTGCTCGCCTATCAAATTGATCGCCAGATCCGCGGACATGCCTTCTTCCAGACCGCCTACTACATCCCAGTTGTTCTCTCTCTAGCGGTCACAGGAATCATCTGGAACTTTATGTTGCGTCCAGATGGATTTGTTAATGGAATTTTAGGAAAAGACATCACCAACCCAATCTCCTTCTTTGGAGATGATCGCTGGAATACCTATGTCATTCTCGTGATGGCATCGTGGCGCCATATCGGCTACATCATGCTCCTCTACTTAGCTGGCCTTAAGGCGGTAGATCCAGCTCTCCGTGAGGCAGCAGCGCTCGATGGAGCGACAGAGTGGGAGACCTTTAAGAAGGTTATCCTTCCAACGATGCGCCCGGTCAACATCATCGTCCTTGTTATTACGATGATCGAGTCACTTCGCGCCTTCGATATCGTCTATATCATCTATGGAACTTCAGGTGCTCAAGTGCCGATCCTTGGAACTCTCGTCTTCCAGAACATCTCTGGTGAGGGTCAATCGATGAAGGGCGCTGCCTATGCGACGATCCTCTTCATCCTCTCCATCGGCCCGATCATCGCTTATCTGCGTCAGACCTTTAAAGAGGATGTGAAGTAATGTCTACTATCGTCGTCAATAAAGAGTATCGCGATCGTCAGAAGCGCAAAGATGCTGCTATCTCCATCTTTATCGGAATCTTTGCTATCGCATGGATCTTCCCATTGGTGTGGACGCTCTACTCATCTCTTCGCCCATATATCGATCTTCAGGCAAATGGCGTCTTCTCAGTTCCAGAGACCTTAAATCTCTCTAACTATTTCAACGCGATTCGTCGTATGAATTTACCGCTCTACTTCACCAACACTGCGATCATCACAATCCCAGCGGTCTTCCTTACTCTCTTCTTGGGATCGTTGATGGCATTCGTTGTTTCGCGCTACTCCTTTAAGGCAAATGTTGCCCTTCTGCTTTTTTTCACCGCAGGAAACTTGCTCCCAGGTCAGTTGATCTTCATCCCGCTCTTTAAGATGTATATCGCGATCGGTGATGCGGTGGGCAATAGACGAATTCTCTACGATTCACACTGGGGAATTATTCTCATCCACGTTGCATTCCAGATGGGCTTTGCAACATTCGTTCTCAGCTCTTATATGAAGACGATTCCAAAAGAGATCTCCGAATCCGCGATGATCGATGGCGCATCTGTCTTCACCCACTACTTCAACATCATCTTGCCGCTCTTGCGACCAGCTCTCGCTTCGCTGACCGTCTTGATGACAACCTGGATCTATAACGACTTCTTCTGGGCCCTTGTTCTCACATCCTCAGATAACAAGCGACCGATTACATCGGGACTGGGTCGATTAACGGGCGAGTTTGTGACCGACTACAACCTCCTGGCAGCAGGTGCGATGATCGCTGCCTTGCCAACGCTCCTAGTCTTCTTCCTCCTCCGTAAGCAGTTCGTTTCCGGGCTCACCCTCGGCTCAACTAAGGGCTAAATAGCCCTTTCGGCTCAATTTTTACTTTCTCGCCCTAACGCTTAGACTGCCTCCTCTACCACTGCCCCCCTAGCTCAGTCGGTAGAGCGTTTCCATGGTAAGGAAAAGGTCACCGGTTCGATTCCGGTGGGGGGCTCGCAGTAATGCAGCAGATCGTAAAAAACTGAATAGGTAAGGTCTTGGCGGGGTAGCTCAGCTTGGTAGAGCAAGCGGCTCATAATCGCTGTGTCGTGGGTTCAAATCCCGCCTCCGCTACAAGGTAATTTCAACGGCTCTGGCCGTCTGAAGCGAAGAGATAGACGGGCATTTTGCCCAGAACTGTGAGCTCGGGTAGCCTGAGCACACCAATCACGAAGGAGTAACACCATGGCAAGCAAGAGCGCGGACGTTCGTCCAAAGATCACCATGGCATGCGTAGATTGCAAAGAGCGTAACTACATCACCAAGAAGAACCGCCGCAACGATCCAGACCGTATGGAGCTTAAGAAGTTCTGTCCACGTTGCAAGTCTTCAACTCTCCACCGCGAAACCCGCTAATGATTAGCCCGGCTTCAATCGGGCGTACCTTTCCTGGTACAGAATCAATCACCATTTCTCAATCTGAGATCGATGCTTTCTGCGCCGTTATCGGCGAGAGCAATACCAAGTTCGCACCTCCCACATTCTCTATCCGCATCTCACTCCAACAATCAGAGGCGATTCTCACCAGCCCTGAAGTTGGCATCAAGTGGGATCGCCTTGTTCATGGCGATCAGAAGTTTGATATTAAGCGCCCTCTGAAAGCAGGAGATGTCGTTACCTGCTCTTCAACTATTGAGAGCGCTCGTGAGGTAGCTGGCAACGAGATCATCTCGGTGCGTTCTGATATTTCATCAGGAGATGAACTCCTTATCTCTTCCTGGTCGACTTTGGTGATCCGCGCATGATTAAAGGTGAAGAGCTAGCAAGCAAGAGCTATCCAATAAATCGCGCTCTGCTCAAGCAGTATGCCGATGCAAGTGGTGACCAGAATCCAATCCATCAAGATGAGGCATTTGCTCGCTCTGTTGGCCTGCCCGATGTGATTGCCCACGGCATGTTAACGATGGCGCTGGTGGGTAAGTATGTATCAGATCTTGCTGGTGGCTCAGAGAAAGTACTAGAGCTCGGTGGTCGCTTCACCAAGCCGGTTATTGTCCCTGCTGGGGCGGATGTTGAACTCGTAGTCTCTGCAACAGTTACCGATATTGCAGATGGAAGAGCATCGCTATCACTCAGTGCAACTGCAGGTGATGTGAAGGTACTTGGTATGGCAAAGGCAGTGATCGCACTGTGAGCGCCCCTGAGTCAATCCATGAATTAGCACGTGCCCGACAAGAAGCGCGTGCGGCAAAAGATTTTGCAAAATCAGATGAGTTGCGCAATGAGATCGCAGCCAAAGGCTTTGAGGTAGTCGATGTTGCAGGCGGTTATGAGCTTCGTCCGAAGAAGCGTTATGCCACCTATGAATCAACCCGCGATATCCGCCCCATTAACTCAGGCAAGTATGAGATTACCGTTGCGATGATTATCGATGGCTTTCATGAGGATGCGGTGGCAACCATTAAGAGCATCAAGGCTCATTCTCAAGATTGCGCAATCACAATGCTCGTTCTTGGCGACGCTGGAGCTTTGGCAGATGAGCTCGATGCCCGCACCTCACTTGTTGTGGTCACAGAGAACTTTGGCTGGGGCGAGAATGCCAATGCGCTCCTACGTAATGTGACAAGTGAATTTATCGTCATCATGGATCCTTCGACCCGCTTCACAGGTGATGCCATCACACCAGTATTGGCCGAGCTTAAGAAGCGCGAGTTTGTCGCAGTCGGTTGGCGCGGGGGATTGGTTGACCTTGAAGATGAGTGGCGCAGCATCGACGATAAGGGGGCAGGAGAGGTCGATGTTCTCTTTAGCTACTTCATCGCGATGCACCGTGAAGATGCACTAGCAGCTCGAGGCTTTAGTAATCGCGCACTCTTTTATCGCAACGCTGATATTGAATTCTCACTAGGACTTCGCCATGCCAATGGTCGGCTCTTGCAGATGGAGCTTCCGCTTGAGCAAGATCGCCACCACGGCTATCACGATTCAGATCCTGAGTATCGCGACCTGCAATCAAAGAAGAATTACGACCGTATTCTCGAACGCTTCCGCGGTAAAGAGACAATTCT
>JBEEOC010000017.1:0-5006 GCA_041191845.1 Actinomycetota bacterium
GTTGCTATGAGTACAGAAATAATGATGAATGCAATCAAGCGCATCCGCTTGGGATCCTGCCCCAGATGACGGATCTGGCGATCACCGAGTGCGAAGAGATCCATCTTCTGTGAGTAGTACCAACCTGCAATCGATGCGATGAGAATTACCGGTGCAATCTGCTTCACCGTATCCATCGTCGCCAAGGAGAGCGAACCGAGTGACCAGAATGAGATAGAGCGTGCCTCTGGCTTATCTGCAACCGAGATCAGAAGGCCAGAGAGTGCGCTCAGAAGCGCCGAGGTTGCAATACCAACAATGACAAGTTGGAGAAGAGATCGGGAGAGAGCAAATGTTGCAATACTGGCAAGGAGAGCGCCAATAGTTGCAGCGATTGTCGCGCTGATCGTTCCGATTGATGCGAGATTGAGAACAACTGCAATCGTTGCACCAAGGGATGCGCCGGCAGATGTTCCAATAATCGATGGATCTGCCAGTGGATTATTGGTTGCAGATTGCGAGAGTGCACCTGCCACACCTAGCGCCATTCCCACAAGAAGTGCTGCCAAAACTCTTGGAAAGCGGATATCCCAGATGATCTGCTGGCCTGCTCCTTGCAGTGACGGGTTGAAGATATAACGCCAAACATCATCCACCTGTGCGCTGCCAATACTGAGGGCAAATAGCGAGAAGGCGAATATGAAGAGAAGAATGGCAACGAGGAGGATTCTCCGCGCCTTCACCCCCATCACTTTCTCACCTCATTAAGCGCAATCGCCATCTGAGCTAGAAGGGATGGCGTGCGAGCTCCAAATGAGAGAAGGAGTGAATCATCAACCGAGATCACTCGACCACTCTTACCTGCAGGAGTCTGGGCAACACCAGGAAGTTCAACCAAACCTGAGACTCCCCCGACAGATGCCAATCCTTTGGTCATCACCAAGAGAATCTCTGGCTTAAGTGCAATCAACGATTCTGCGGTCAGTGGTGTAAAGGGTTGTGAATCGTTGGCCGCACCAACGTCAATTGCGCCAATAGCCTGAAGGAGAGAGTCAGCTCCCGATCCTTTTCCACCAACGAGATAGATTGAATTACCACCACGGAGGTAGAGGAAGAGAACACGAGGTGCTCCCTCAACCTGAGCAGATGCGCCTCTAATAGTCTTATCGATCTCTCTCGCTAGCGCCTGACCAGTTGCCTCAACGCCAAGTAGTTGCGCAATCTGCCTGACCTTGGCGGTGATTTCATCAACCTTCCAGATCTCAGTGATAGCGACAACTTTGATCCCAGATTTCTTCAGCGTTTCAATCGCCTGCGATGGACCGACCGATGAATCGATAATCACTAGATCTGGTTTGATGGCGATGATCTTCTCGGCAACTACTTGGTGGCCAGATGTGACAATCGGAATAGATTCAAGCGCAGGCTCTGTGCTGGCAATATCTCGACCAATCAAAATCTTTTTCAAGCCGAGTGAGTCGATGATTTCAGCAGATCCATTTGCCAATGCAACCACTCGGTTATAGAGCGGACTCTGCGCGCTCTCGACTCGAGTTGTCACCACATCACTGGGTGAGATCTCTATCGCAGAGCTGGTTTTCTGTGAACATCCAGTGAGAGTCAAAGCTGTGACTAGCGCAACAGTTACAGCCGCATACCTTCGAATGCTCAATCTCATAGCGCTGATTCTGGCAGAGAACTTTCCGACATCGCGCCATGTGTTGTCGGATAAAGCTCTCGCAGGCTCTGCCTAATCTATGCATATGTTCCGCAAGGTGTCTGCATCGCTAACTCTGGTTATCGCCCTGCTCGCAACCATCGCCGCTCCATCTCATGCAGTCACCACAAAGGGCGTCACAGCAAAAGGTGCCAACGGCTCAACCATCACCATCTCACAATCAAAGTTCACCAAAGAGATGAAGATCAAAGTAGTCGGCAGAGGCTTTGATGAGACTGTAGGCATCTATCTCGCCTACTGCGTAATACCAAAGAAAGGCGAACTTCCATCTCCTTGCGGCGGTGGAGTCAATAAGAGTGGGACTGGTGAGGCCTCCTACTGGATCTCATCAAATCCACCTCCTTATGGAGTGGGCCTAGCAATTCCTTTTAAACCAGGTGGTCGCTTCACCGAGACTGTTGCCATCACTCGCAAGATTGGATCTTTCGATTGTCGAAAGGTGCGATGTGCAGTGACGGTGAGATCAGATCACCTCCATGAAGGCGATCGCAGCCACGACATATTTCTCCCCATCACAATCAAGTAGTCAAAAAACCAGATATAACTCCCAATCGATAAGAGAAGAGATCACACGATGAAGAAGGTAAATGCATTACTGATCACCGCAATCTACGCTATTGCATCCTTTGCAACAGTCACTCCTGCTCAAGCAGCAACTTTCACCTGGTCGAGCCAGCCTCTGGTAAACCTCAAGCCAGAAGGTGCGGTCATCAATGGCGGCTTCACAAACTTTCCTACCAAGTCAGGTCTCTATATTCAGCAATGTGCTGCCCCTGCAGTAGCAGGTGATCGTCCAGCAAATTGCCTCGACCTCCTCTGGGTGAGCGCATCTGGCATGCAAGGAACTACTTCTCCTAAGGGCAATATCTCATTCACCCTTAAGGCACAGTTCAATGGCAAGCAGGGACCAGTTGATTGCAGCAAGAGTGAGTGTGGACTCTTCTTCCGCCTCGATCACCTCGCAACTGCAGATCGTTCAGAAGATACCTATATGAAGATCTCGTTTGCGGAAGCAACCTCTGCGCCATCGCTCCTTGCAGTAGATGCCATCTCCCTTACGCTCAACGGTAAGCCGCTGATGAAGAACGTGCCAGTAAATCTCGCTTATCAAACACCAGCAAAGATCGTTGCCACATCAACCTCAGGACTTCCAGTCACAATCACTTCTGCAACGCCGGAGTGCTCTTTCCAAAATGGCACCATCACAGCACTTAAGGGTGCAGGTGTCTGTGCTCTCAACACAGCAACTGCTGGCGATAGTAAGTTCGAGGCAGCTCGCGCTAATTTCCCATTCCTTCTCACCCCAGGTGTGCAGAAGATTGCGCTCAAGTCTGTTGTGATCGCAAAGGGCAAGACCAAGCCACTTCCATCAGAGAGCAACTTCGGCGAAGCCGTCACCTACAAATCCAATTCAAAAAGATGTCGCGTTGAGCTCAACCTCGTTGAGGTCAAGGGCAATTGCGTCATCACCGCAACTGCTCCAGCTAAGCAAGATATGTGGGGCGCTCTCAAGAGCACCATCACCATTAAGGTGAAGTAAGAACCGTAAGAAGAAGGTAGTTAGCGCGCAAGCGCTTGCAGGCCGGCGATGCAGAACTCGCGAGTTGTTCGGATAACGAGCTCTGCATCGTCGCCGCTTTCAATTCTCTTCGTAGCTCCATCAGTTGTGCTCTGAATAAGTGTGAGGGCAAAGGCGATATCTCTTACTCCAATTGCCGCAAGGTGGGTGCGAAGTGGAGCAAGGAGGGCGCCGTGAGCAGCACCGATAGCAGCGCTGCGATTGCGTGGGAGATCAATTGCATTAAGCGCCTTAGCAAGCAGGTGGCGACCATCTGCAATATAGGTAAGTGAGCCACCGATCCAGAGATCAATCGCCTCTAGCGGAGTATTTGCCTTCCCTGATATCTCAGCAAGCTCTTGGGCAAAGTTCTTCAACTCTTCAATGACGAGATCTGCAGCTAAATCTGCGCTACTAGCAAAGTACTCATAGACAGAGGTGCGCGAAAGTCCTGCCCGCGCTGCCACCGCTGCCACAGTGACAGCCTCTCCCCCTGATTCAAGGGCGATTGCAGCCGCGGCATCGATTAATTGGCTGCGGCGCCAATCACGGTGCTCGGCGAGAGTGTCAGTCTCAATCTTTGGCATGGCCCAATGATTCCATGCTCGCTGCAAGTCTGCTCAGTGAAGTCCGGACCACCTCTTTATCGTTGGTACGCCAGAGCGGTGGCATCGAGTTAAGTAGGACACTTCCATAGCGTTTGGTGACGATTCGAGAGTCCATAATCGCAACAACGCCTCGATCATCGATACTGCGGATCAAGCGGCCTGCTCCTTGGGCAAGGAGTAAGGCAGCGCGTGGAACTGAGACCTGCATAAATCCACTACCGCCTGCGGTGTCAGCGAGGGCAGAGCGCGCAGCGAGAACTGGTTCATCAGGACGCGGGAAGGGAAGGCGATCGATCACAACCAAGTTGCATGAATTACCTGGAACATCAACGCCCTGCCAGAGCGACATTGTTCCTAGAAGTACTGAGGTCTCATCGCGTGCAAAACGTTCAACCAGTGGCGCCACTGCATCACCGCGCTTCTGAGTGATGATGGAGATTGGTCGCTCCTTGAGAACGTTTCGAAGATGGGCATCAGCTGCCTCAACCCCGCGCCAGGAACTAAAGAGCGCCAAGGTGCGCCCGCCGGCAGCATCAATCAACTCACCTAACTCTTCGAGAACTTGTGGTGATGTGCCATCACGAGTTGGCTCTGGTAGATGCTTGGGAAGATAGAGCATTCCTTGATTGGCAAAGTCAAAGGGTGAACCAACATCGAGGAATTGCACATTTGCAGGATCAATCTCATCGCTGCCGACTTCTTCATCAGCTTCATCACCAACGATAAAGCCGATGCTCTTTGCCATCGCATCAAAGCCATTGCCAACGGTGAGCGTTGCAGAGGTTGCAATCACCGGGCTCTGGGTAAGGAGGTTGCTACGTAAGACATGTGATACCGACAGTGGCGCTAGATAGAGAGTTGAGAATGTTGGTTCATACCAGAGCACATGAGAGTCGCCCATCTTGAGTAACTTTCCAGCGGTCGTTGCAATCTCCTGCACCGCACCTTTAACGCGAGCCCGCTCTGCCAAGGCATCTGGCTCAAGAATCTCTTCATCAGAACCGAGTGATTGAACAAGTGCGGTGGCGCTCTCTTTCACCTTCCGCACGGGATGTTCGAGAGATTGCGGGATCTCCTCCAACCTTCCCTGCTTACTGAAATCGCCCTTCACATCATCGCCATA
>JBEEOC010000018.1:0-6339 GCA_041191845.1 Actinomycetota bacterium
GTCCTGCGCGGGTATGCGGCAGGAGATGCCTTCGGCGTTGCCTATGAATTCACTGAAACTCTCTCTGAAGTGGATCCAAATCTTCTCGTTGAGAAAATTGGATGGCCTTATGGAGGCGTAAGTGATGACACCTTACTCACTCTGCTATCTATCCAAGCACTGAGAGAAAGCATGCCAGAGCAAGCGAGAGTCACATTTCTGGAATCGATGAGAGCCGCAGTCCCACAATTGCGAGGATTAGGACCAACAACTCGAGCAGCTTTAGGTTTGCCAGTAAAGGAGGAAGAACGTCATCAGGTAGGCACATCTAACGGAGCGCTCATGCGGTGTTCGCTCTTGGGGTTAGCCTTTAAGGAAGAAGAGAAGCACGTCCGCAGAGAATTTATTCGCCAGATTGCAAGCGCCACTCATAAGACTCCAAAAGCGATTGCAGCAGCCTTGATCGGTTCTGCCTTGTTTGCAGATGCCAGGGCAAATGGTGAGAAGAACTCAATCTTCGAGGTGGCGCTGCGTGAAGCTGGTCAAGTTGATATAGAAATTGCCATAGATAATTGGAGAGAACCCATCTGCACCGGTGTCTCCAATGATTCAGTAGAGACCTTAAATGCCGTCCTTTGGACCGCCAAATTGAGTACTGATGCAAGAGAAGCCCTCAAAATCGCCTGCGAACTCGGTGGAGATACCGATACGGTCGCGGCGCTCTCAATCGCTCTCATCATCGCAAGAAAACGAGATGAGGCCGACTTTGACTCCATACCGTGGCTGGGAGATATTGATTGGGAAGAGATATCTCAATTAAATACCTGTGCCGGCATTTTGCAAGAGATTTATCTCAAAGAGAAGAGCCAAGTATGAGTAGACGAGTCTGGATTATTGGACCAGTTGCAATTGATATCGTGGCATATGTTGACTCTCTTCCTCGTCAAGGGAGTTTTACCAGGCCCAAGAAGATTGAAGAGCGACTTGGCGGATCTTCGGCAAATGTGGCGATAGCACTTGCCTCCGCTGGAATCGAAACTGGATTTATCAGCTATATCGGAGATGATGGCGAAGGCGCAAAAATCAAAGAACATTTTTCCAAGAGCGCAATAAACCATCTCCATCTTCAGAAGTTTGATGGACCTACCAATCGAGCGCTGGTGATGGTTGATCAATCAGGTGATCGGACGATAGTCTCTTTAAGTCAGAGCCATCTCTCTCAAGTCACGTTAGATGGAATTGATTTTGGCAGCGATGACATTGTTGTCTTCTCGCTCTGGCGCCCATTCTTTATTGAACACCTCAGACGTGTCCAAAACTTGGGCTGTATGACGATCTTGGGGCTAGAAGCTTTGGCCGATAGAAATGTCTCATCGGCAGATTGCCTTGTGGGAAGTGAAGCTGAGCTAATGGGCGAAGATCCGAGAAGCCACCTCGATCGATTCCCTCGGATAGTGGTCACCCGTGGCGCAGCAGGTAGCGATGAATACACCAAGGCTGGGGTGAGGCACCAGCCATCGTTAGCAACCGCGGTCGTCGATACCACAGGAGCAGGGGACTCCTTTCTCGCAGGATTTCTCACAGTTCTGGCTCGCGGGAGCGAGGGCGAACCTTCAGAATATGGAGCGCGTTGGGCCGCTGCATCGCTTGCTATCGAAGGTTCTCAGCCTGCTCCACCTCCTCTATAACAACCCTCTCTATAACCCCCTAGATAACAACCCATTTATAACAATTGGGTAAATCGAAGAAATACCCTTGACTGGCCATTGACGCCATAAGGCTGGAGGGGCAGACTTCTCCAAGAGGTCTTACCACTTGGAGGATTATGAGCACCGTTGCTCTCGTTGCACTCGCACGACCAACCTTCGATCTCGCATGCGCGCAGGGTAATTTCGATAGCGCCCGCGCACTCCTCCAAGAGCTAGGTGCGGAAGTGGTCGGACCAGCAGAGCTCGTCATGACTGTCGATGATGTTGCTGCGGTCGCACTTCCTCCAGCAGATCTCCATATCCTCTTTATGGCTTCATTCTCTGATGCATCTCCGGCAGTTGAGCTCCTTGGATCAGTCAAAGGTCCTGTCCTCGGTTGGTCGATGCGCGAACCAGGTGAGGTCGGTGAGCGCCTCAAACTCAATTCGATGTGTGGCGTAAACCTCGCAGCACATGCCCTGATGGATGCCGGTCAATCTATTCGCCATATCCATGGCAATGCAGATGAGCCTCATGTGCGCGCAGCAATTAGCGATGCGCTCGCTGGCAAATTACCAGAGGCAAAGACTCCGCAATCAATTTCAGGAGAGCGCGCACCGCAATCTGTTGCAGATGAAGCATTCGAATGGCTTAAGGGTAAGAAGGTCGGAGCAGTAGGTGAAGCTCCGGTTGGCTTCACACCATGTCTCTTCGATGGCGAAAAACTCAATTCACTCTTTGGTTTAGATGTTCGACAGATCTCAATCGATAATGCATTTGAGCGAATCTCAGCAGTTGCTCCAGATCGCGCAGATAAAGCATATGCAGCAGCGCTAGCTGATCAACCTTCACTCGGTGATGTCAATGTTGAGCAGGCAAAGAAGGTCTATGGGGTTGAAGTTGCACTCGATGATTGGCGCGAAGAGGATGCACTTGATGCAATTGCAATCCGATGCTGGCCAGAGTTCCCCACTGATTTAGGTGCTTGTATCTGTTCATCTCTTGGCCGACTCTCCGATCGCGGCACCGTCACCACATGTGAGCGCGATGTTCTCGGAGCTGTGACGATGTTGGTCTGTGAAGCGCTTGGCTCTGATGAGAACTACCTCGTAGATATCGTCGATCTCGTTGAGAAAGAAGGTTTATTGCGCCTCTGGCATTGTGGTTCTGCTGCAACAAAACTTGCTGCAGATCCAAAGAGCGCAACTCAATATATCCACTGCAATCGCAAGCTTGGCGTTGCAGGTAATTTTCCGCTCAAGACCGGACCAGTGACCCTGTTCCGTATTGATCGGGATGTAGATCCGAGCAATCGCACGGGTTTACGTATGGTTGTGAGTCGAGGGGAATCAATCCCAGCTCCCAACCATTTCCAAGGCAATACAGCGACGGTTCGAACAGAGCCTGATGCTGCAGTCTTGGTGAATGGAATAGTCACTGGCGGATACCCGCATCACTTAGTCATTTCATGGATTGATGTGAGACCAGGTATCCGAAAGATGGCAGACATGCTCGGCATTCCCCTCACTGAATGGTAAGTCAGTAAAAAGATAAAACCCATAACCCCTCAAACCCACAAGGCAAGGACTACAGAATGAAAGCTCAAGGAATAAGGACCTTCGGCGCTCGTCGTATCGCAGCAGTTGCAACAGTGGCATTCGCACTCGTCGCAACAGCTATGCCATCGACCTTCGCTGCAGGTGAAGAATTCGGTAAGGCATGTACAACAGAAGGTGTTAGCACCGGAAACATGACAACGTCATTGATCTGTACCAAGGGATCAAATGGCAAGCTCACATGGCAGCGCGTTCGCTTGGGTGCAAACTCAGGTGCACCAGTAGCAGCCCTCAAGGCACCAAAGGGATCAATTGAATTCCACCACTGGCGTCCAGAAGACAAGGTAGTTCTCCAGAGCATTATCGATAAGTTCGAAGATGCTAACCCTGGAACAAAGATCAACCAGGTCATCATGAACTCAGTCGACTACACCAACCTCGCATATTCAAAGATCAGCGTTAACAAGGAAGCTGCTCTCTTTGTTACATCACGCGGTGGACAGTTCGACCAGTTCTATAACGGTGGACTCCTTCGTAACATCAGCAATGAGCGCTTTGTGAAGCAGAACGTCATTCAATCTGCTCTCACACCAGCGACAGTTGATGGAAAGGTTTACGGAGTTCCATACCAGTCACTCTTTAACAACCCTATCTACAACACAGAGCTCTTCGCTAAGAAGGGATATAAGGTTCCAACCACTTGGTCAGGACTCCTTGCATTCTGTAAGCAGGTAAAGGGCGATGGCATCATTCCTTTCGCTTGGCCAGCTGCGACCCGCGGTAACGCAGGTCAGATCATGAACTCATTCATGATGAACTCAGCTCCACTCTCTGAGGTCCGTGCTCGCGTTGCTGCAATTGAATCAGGTAAGGAAGATCTCACCACCGATTGGTTCAAGGGCATTGCCAATAAGTACAAGCAGATGAACGATGCAGGTTGCTTCCCAGCTAACGTTGCTGGTTATAACGACACAGTCGCTCCAGCTGACTTTGCTTCAGGCAAGGCTGCTATCTACCCAACAGGAACATTTGGAATGAGCACAGTTACAAAGCTCAACCCAGATATGAAGGGCAAGATGGGCATCTTCGGCATGATCACAGTTGATTCAAAGCCACTTTATGAGGGTATTACAAACAACACCTTCATCCTCAGCGTTAACACAAAGGCATCAGCCTCTGATCAGAACATCGCTCGTGCGTTCATGTCATACCTCACAACTGCTGCGGCAGCTCAGGAGTATGCAGTGGGCACATCACAGCATGTCTCAATCATCAACGTTGATTACTCAGCAAACGTTGACCTCTTGAACACATCAAGCATCATGGGTAAGAAGCTACTTCTTGCTCCACGCTTCTTGTTCCTCAACGTCAACAACGTCCGTAACCCACTTGAAGATGCGTTGATCGCAATCGGTGCTGGTGCAGATGTCAACACCACGTTGGCTAATGCATCGAAGACCATCAAGCAAGGAATCGGTGCGTAATTAAGCTAAAAGCACGTAACAAGCTGACCCCCACCACAGGTGGGGGTCAGCTTGGTGCACCCTTTAAAAAGAAGCGTAAGAAGGAGTCACTCATCCTCCTTGCTATGGCATTTCCTGCCTTTGCAATCTACGCCTTCCTCTATCTCTACCCATCTCTCTCAAACCTTCGCTACTCCACCACCCGCTGGGATGGCGTAACCGAGCCGATTCAGATCGGCTTCCGTAACTTCACCTATCTCCTCACCAACGATGACCTCTTCTTAAAGGTCCTTGGAAATAACTTTAAATTCTCGTTGATAGTAGTCATCTTCCAGACAGGTTTTGCACTTCTCTTTGCAACCTTCCTTGTGAAGAACACAAAGGTGACCATCTTCCTGCGCACTCTCTACTTCTTCCCAACAATTCTCTCTTCAGTCTCAGTCGGTCTTATTTGGAACTTCCTCTATGACCCAAACTTTGGATTTATCAACGCCTCACTTAAGTTCTTTGGGCTCGACTTTCTAGCCAAGAACTGGCTCGCAGATCCCACCCTCTCGCTCTATGCAATCGCAGTAACTCAAGTCTGGTTCCACACCGGACAGATGGTGATCATCTACGTTGCAGGTTTGCAGCAGATTCCAACCGATCTCTATGAGGCGGCAGAGGTTGATGGCGCATCTCGTTGGCAACAGTTTAAGAGCGTTACCTGGCCAATGGCCCTTCCAACAACTGCAGTCGTCGTTGCCTACACAACGATTCAGACCTTCAGGGCCTTCGACCTTGTCTTCTCCATGGCTCAGCCAGCCTCCCTCAATGGCTCTGATCTCTTGGTGAACCTCGTTTATAACTCAGCCTTTGTTGGTTACAAATTTGGATATGCGGCTGCGCAATCGATCTACCTCGTCATCCTTGTCCTTCTCGTGACCTGGCTACAACGCCGAGTCCTTAAGAGTAAGACGGAGAGCTAAAGATGGTTTATAAGATATTTAAGAACTCAATGCTTACTATCTTTGCATTGGCAGTCATTATCCCTACCTCAATTGTTGTTCTTGGAACTTTTAAGACAGACCTTGAGATCTACACCAAGCCACTTGCGCTTCCAAAGTCATTTAATCTAGATAACTTTAGAACTCTCTTTGCAGATGGTCAGATGCTTACACCATTTCGCAACTCAGTGATTGTCTCTGTCTTCTCGGTATTCTTCACCTTGCTCTTTGCAAGTATGGTGGCATTTGCTATCTCTCGCAGCATCACAATCACCGGCAAAGTTTTATTCGTTCTCTTCTCACTCGGACTTGCAATTCCAGGTCAGATCAATATCGTTCCGATCTACACCCTCTTTGTTAATATCGGACTCAATAACTCTCTCTATGGATTGATTCTGGTCAATATTGCACTGACCTTGCCAATCTCTGTCTTTATCATCACCGCTTTCTTCAAAGATCTTCCAAAAGAGATGTTTGAATCTGCAGGTCTTGATGGTGCTAATCATTGGCGCATCTATCGCTCGATTGCACTTCCACTTGCTCGTCCAGCTGTGGGAGCTACAGGAATATTCCTCTTCGTCATTACTTGGAATGACCTTCTCTATCCATTGATGTTGATCAATGAGGCTAGCAAGAAGACCCTTCCATTGGTATTGATCGACTTTAA
>JBEEOC010000019.1:0-4116 GCA_041191845.1 Actinomycetota bacterium
GCAATTGGGGGAGATGTCTTCTGGGGCGTTGGAATCGACCCAAATACGACAACTGCTTCACTTAAAGCGGTCGTGTCTGCAATCAACCGCGCTATCCGCTAACTACCCTTAGCGCCGTGAGTACGAAAGGCGCCCTCTATCGCGATGAAGCGATAGTTCTGCGCACCCAGAAACTCGGTGAGGCCGATCGCATCATCACCATGCTCACCAAGGAACATGGTCGCATTCGTGGCGTCGCAAAGGGCGTTCGTCGCACGATGTCTAAATTCGGAGCTCGCCTTGAACCCGGCAGTCATGTTGATATTCAACTTCACACTGGTCGCACCTTTGACACCATCACTCAGGTTGAGGCATTGATGAATTATGGTGAAGAGATATCAAGCGATTACCAGCGATGGACAATCGCCCATGCAATCCTTGAGACTGCTGAGCGATTCTCTCCGCATGAACATGAACCAGCGCCGCAAGAGTTTGCACTTGTTGTTGGTGGAATGAGAGCTCTTGCAGAAAATCGCTATGACCCATCCCTCATCCTTGATGCATTCTTACTTCGCTCACTCTCTATCGGTGGATATGCGCCATCGCTCTCCCAATGTTCTCGCTGTGAAAAGCCTGGGCCGCATCGCTACTTCTCGCTCGTGGGCGGTGGCTCGGTCTGTAATGATTGCCGCCCATCGGCATCTGCCACACCCGCCCCGGAGACTCTGCAATTGATGGATGCTCTCTTGAACTCAGATTGGGCGACTGCATCAGCAAGCGAGGGGAAGAATCGCCGCGAGGCTAGTGGTTTGATAGCTGCTTACTTACAATGGCACCTTGAACGCGGACTTCGTAGTCTGCCTATGGTGGAGCGTGCATGAGCAAGAAGAAGATTGAGATCCCGCATCACATCGCAGTCGTGATGGATGGCAATGGGAGATGGGCAAAACAGCGCGGTCTACCTCGCACGGCAGGACATGAGGCAGGGGAGAAGGTCCTCTTCGAACTCGTAGAAGCTGCGATGGATTTTGGCGTGAAGGAGATGAGCGCGTATGCCTTCTCAACCGAGAATTGGAAGCGCTCCCCAGAAGAGGTGAAATTCCTTATGGGATATAGCCGCGAATCTCTTCGCAGCCGCCGCGATCGCCTCCATGATTTAGGCGTAAAGGTCCAATGGGTCGGCAGACCACAACGGCTCTGGAAGTCTGTTATCGATGAGCTGCAAGAGGCAGAAGAGCTCACCGCAAAGAATAAGAAGTTCACCCTCAACATGTGTGTGAACTATGGCGGTCGAGCAGAGATTATTGATGCAGCGGCAGAGCTTGCTCGCGATGTGAAGCGCGGCAAGGTCAAGGCAGATTCCATCACTGAGAAAACCTTCGAGAAGTATCTCTACTCGCCCAAAATGAGCGATGTTGATCTCTTCTTACGTTCCTCCGGCGAACAGCGCACAAGTAACTTCCTGCCTTGGCAGGCAACCTATGCAGAGTTTGTCTTTATGGATGTGCTCTGGCCAGATATGACGCCAGCACAGTTATGGAAGGCGATTGAGGAATATTCTGAGCGCGACAGGCGGTTTGGAAAGGCTTAGCATTGAGGCGCTCATCTCTAGGAGACCACTATGCGCAAAGCGACAACGCTCTTACTTGCTTTACTCACGATAATTTCTTCGATTACATTTATCAATTCAGCTCAAGCGCATCAACCTGTAATCCTCAATAGCCAGGATACAACTGCCAGCAAGGGACCTCTCCTTGTTGACGGCACCGTCTCTTTTGCTGTGAGAGCTACTTTCGCGAAGTCTGGTCAAACTAGAGGGTTTCGAGCCCAATTTAAGGCTGGTGATTCGCTTGCCGTTCAATATCTCATCGTTGATCGCGCGCCTGAGAATCGATTGAAAATCTCACAGCTACCCACCCTCACCATTACCTCCCCTTCTGGTCTTCGACAGGTGATGAAGTTAAAAGAGCGCACTAAATTCTTTGAGCCCTACGGACAAACTAATTACCTCTACTTAGGTCGTCTCTCACAAAGTGCTGAAAGTGGCATCTATAGCTTTTCGATGACAGCTCGTTCAAAGGCTGCAATTACTGTCGCAGTGGGAGAGCGTGAAGTTCCAGGTGAGGTTATTCGAGGAGCTCTTCCAGTGGTGACACCAACGCCATCCACCTCGCTTTCACCAACACCAACACCAACACCAACACCGTCTCCAACTCCGACAACAGTCGGCTATACAAAAGCGCAAGTGGCAGCGAATAACACCCCAACAAAGTGCTGGTCGATTATCAACGATAATGTCTATGACTTAACAAAGTGGATCAAAGCCCATCCAGGTGGTCAATCTGCCATTACCTTTATCTGTGGCATCGATGGAACAAATGCGTTCCTTGCCCAACACCGCGGCCAGCCATCACCATTTAGCCGCCTAGCAGCTTTCTACCTTGGACCTTATATCGATTAAGGCTAGTTATTGGCAGCGTAGCTAAAGCCGAGGGCTGCCGCGGTGAAGATCCAGATTTGGTATGGAAGGAGCGCGATTCCCACCTTCCACGAATAGAAGAAAGTCGTGGCAAGTATTGGCAGGGTCAAGATGGATGTAATCAGAAGAGCAATAGCTGCTGCTGGTAGATTGTGAACTGAGTAGAAGAGATATGACCAACGCAGAGCAGAAGCGACGCTTACGGCGAAGAGGGTAAGGATCGTGAAGACGATTGCCGGGTTTGCCTTCGTGAAGATTGCGTATAGCGCAATCCCAATCACAATAAAGTTATAAGGCCAGATAATTCCAAAGATAAAACTTGGTGGTTGCCAGGATGGTCGGTTAAGAGACTCATACCAACTGTAATCACGGTTCCAGTAATTTGCGCCACCGGCATAGATAAAGATGAGAGCAAAACCAAGAACTGTTGCAGCTATCCGCCATGGCGCCATATCTATTCTCCTTAGCACTTCTTACAGAGTCCGAAGATTTCGGCTGTGTGTCCTACTTCGCGGAAGCCGTGATCTTCGGCGATCTTCTTCGCCCATTTCTCAATTGCTCCGCCTTCGATTTCGATCGTGGTGCCGCAGCTCTTGCAGACTAAATGATGATGGTGTGACTCACCGCAGAGGCGGTAGATGGCTTCGCCATCTTCTCGACGCAGGACATCCACTACATTCTCATTGACCAAGCTCTGAAGAGAGCGATAGACAGTGGTGAGTCCAATGCTCTGACCTTCGCGCTGCATCAATCGATAAACCTCTTGGGCGCTTGCAAATCCGCCAGCGCGTTCAAGAGTGCTTAACACTCGTGGATTAGAACGTGACATTAGTGGTTATGGTCATCTTCAGTTGGAGTGGAGTCATTTGTAGTGGACTCGGATTGATGGCTTGCAGTTGTCTCGCCATGGGAGTGGCTATCGCCTGCGTGGAGGTAGCTCACAAGCGCCCACATCACTAAGACACCCGCGATAGTTGCAACGATGGTCCATCGAGATGAATGTCGTGAGTGTGCCTCCGGCAAGATATGTGATGTTGCAAGATAGATAACGAATCCAGCAAAGAGAGCGAGGTAGATTGCAATAAAGTTATTGCTCAGCGCAAGAGTTGTGCCAAGAACTGCGCCGCTCACGCGAGCAATAGCATCAACGCCAAGGAGCCAAATTCCCTTCTTACCCCACGCGCCGCTCTTGATAAGAAATGAAACGGTGTTGAGTCCATCGCTAAAAGCGTGGACAAGGAGAGCGATAAAGACTGCAACTCCAAGATCAGAGCTGACTTTGAAGGCAACACCGAGGGCTAATCCATCGAGGAATACATGGCCGCCCATTGCGAGTGCACCGAGTGCACCAGCAACACTTGATGAGTGGCTATGGTCATGGCCGTAATCAGATTCAGCTGGCTCATGCGATCCAAAGAGTTGCTCATAGAAATGGAGGAGTAAGAAGCCACCAACGAGTGCTACTGAAACAGCAGGAGCACCGAGGAGCTCATGGGTTCCGATTTCAAAGACTTCAGGGAGGAGATCGAATGCAACCAATCCAAGTAATAGACCGGCAGAGAGTCCGAGGACTAGGTGGAGGCGATCCTTCGATTTGATAGCCAGGTATCCACCTGCTGTGGTTGCCAGCGCAGTAGTTGCAGCGAGAATGATTGCGA
>JBEEOC010000020.1:0-6707 GCA_041191845.1 Actinomycetota bacterium
GCAACTGCGCTCTGTGAGATCACAGGACCTTGAGCAAATGGAGGAAGATCGTGGAGGTCGAGAATTAGATTCTCTTCAATGCTAAATGATGAGATAAGGCCATCTTCCTCACGAGATTCAGGAACAAAGGCGATTCCGGCATGGAGTGCATCGCGAACCTTGCCCACCTTAATCTGCTGCCCATCGAGAGTGATGCGACCATCGACATGTTCTTGGAGACCAACGATTGCCTCGGCAAGCTCAGATTGACCATTGCCTTGAACGCCAGCTACAGCCAAAACTTCACCTGCGCGAAGCTCAAAGGAGATGTTCTTTACCAGCGCACGTCCGGTATGGTCATGGATATTGAGATTCTCCACCTTCAACATCACTCCACCAAGCTTGGGAGCAGCCTTATCAACATCGAGTGATACTGGACGACCCACCATGAGGGATGCCAACTCTTCCTGGCTTGCAGACGGTGACGCCGTACCTACGACGGCACCTCTGCGAATAATGGTGATCTTATCTGCGGCTTCCTTCACCTCACGAAGTTTGTGGGTAATAAAGACAATCGCAGTTCCTTGATCGCGAAGCTTCTTCATATTGCGAAGGAGCTCATCGGTCTCTTGCGGTGTGAGAACTGCGGTTGGCTCATCAAGAATGAGAACTTTTGCATCATAGATAAGAGCGCGGATGATTTCTACACGCTGTTGGATTCCAACTGGCAGATCCTCAACGAGAGCATCTGGATCAACGTCAAAATTAAACTCAGCAGATACTCGCTTAATCTCTTTGCGAGCAGACTCTAAATCGAGAAAACCTAAACCCTTGACCTTCTCGTGTCCTAGAACAATGTTCTCAGCAACTGTAAAGACCGGAATCAACATAAAGTGTTGATGGACCATTCCAATACCTGCTGCGAGAGCATCGAGAGGCGATTGAATATCTATCACCTTACCGTCTACTGCAATCGATCCCTCGTCAGGAGAGAGCAGTCCGTAGACGATATTCATAAGTGTTGACTTACCAGCACCATTTTCACCAAGGATGGCGTGAATCTCGCCGGATTCCACTTTAAGGTCGATGGAGTCATTTGCTGTAAGTGCACCGAAGCGCTTTGTGATGCCACGCAATTCAAGGGACATGAGCATAAATCTACTCTTTAAAGTTACTTAACACAAAGCAAAACGGAGCCAGCATTTCTGCTGGCTCCGTTTTGGCGGAAGAGATCAGTTAATTACTTAACTGAAACCTTTCCATTTGCAATTGCTGTACCGAGCTTAGTTACTTCGCCACGGAGTGCTGAAGGAACCATGCGGATAAGTGTGTGGTACGGAGCAAGCTTTGTTCCACCGTTCTTGAGGTTACCGTTGTAACCTGTCGCTGAGAACTTGTTGTTTGCTACGTCAAGAATGACACCACGGACAGATACATCGACACCCTTAACTACAGAGGTAAGAATTACGCTCTTGTACTGTGGAGCTGCGATTACACCATCTGTATCAACCCAGATAACAACTGACTTCTTAGAAGCAATTGAGTTACCTGCTGTTGCGCCGCCAAGACCACCAGCAACTGGGAAGATTACATCTGCACCCTGCTGCTCGAAGTTCTTAGAGATCTGAAGTGCCTTAGCTGAGTCAGAGAAGCCACCAACGAATGTTCCGTCAGCCTTCTTTGTATCCCAACCGAGAACCTGAACTGACTTGCCCTTGATCTTGTTGTAGTGAGCTACACCCTTAGCAAAGCCGTCCATGAAGATTGTGACAGGTGGAATGTTGAGTCCACCGTATGTTGCGACCTTACCGGTCTTTGAAACGCCAGCTGCAAGGTAACCAGCCTGGAATGCAGACTCGTTTGTTGCGAACTGAAGTGGCTTGAGGTTAGCGATCTTCTTACCTGGGTAGACAGATCCATCAGGACCGTGGTCTTCGCCATCCTGGTCAACGATTGCGAACTTCACTGTTGGGTTCTTCTTCGCTGCTTCAACGATTGCGCTGTTGATGAGGAAGCCAACACCTACGATGATGTCGCACTTGTTGTCTACAAGCTTCTTAATGTTTGGTGCGTAGTCAGCATCTGATGCTGCAGCAAGGTATGAAACCTCAACGTTTGCATTTGCCTTCTTTGCAGCCTGTGCGCCAGCCCATGCTGAAGCGTTAAATGACTTGTCATCTACGCCACCAGTATCGAGAGCAAGGCAAGCCTTAGTTGAGTTTGCAGCGGTTGCAGCAGGTGCTACACCGAATGCGAGAGTTGCAGCTGCGAAAACTGCAACAAACTTAATTGTCTTCTTCAAGGGTTCCTCCAAGGAGATTGAAAGTTGGATCCTTCAAACGCTGTTCAGGTGCTTAAAGGCTGTGTGGGGCGAGCCTATCTTTCGCCGCCTTTTTTTACGAAATGCCGGGGCTCTGAGGCGGGCGTGGCTTGTAACAATTGGGATAACTCTCAACCATTACTTGAAGGAAATGGCCTTCTCCTCACCCTTAGCCAGCGATTTTTGAGGCGGTGGCAGCAGCCCTATTGATTGCAGCTGTCGCTGAGGTGAGAGCAGGTAGGTAGGTAGTAAATGAGATGCCTCCCCCGACCACTGTGTAGCGATGTCCATAGATACCAACAATTGGATCTAATACATCGAGATATTGCTTGCCGCTAACTGCTTTAGCAATCACGTCATACATCGCCTTATCAACGTGCTTCACAACAGTTGCATAGAGAAATTTCCGAGATGAACTCGTCACGGTCAGGTATTGATCTGGCTCCTGAGTAATGAGCCCTACTGGCCGAAAGCGCTTGCTCTTTGCCATCGCATTATTGCGAGCGACGATTGCTGAGAAAACCTCCGAGTTAGATCCAGGTCGCGCAATAAAGATGACGTCAGCGCCTGCATCCATCGCCTGCCGTGTTGCAGTAACTGAAGATCCATTTACATATCTAACAGAGGATGTAACTGTCCGCTTCGATGCAAGAACTCCTGCAAGAAATCCATTTTGGTAGATATCTGCCTGGTTGGGGTTGGCAATCATCGCAACTCGTCCACTCTTTGATGCAAGTGCTGCGCTAAAACCTGCCAGATATGCCCCTTGTGTGTCGGCAAAGATAAGCGATGTCACATTGAGGGCATCGATTGAGGCATCATTCAAGATAGCAAATTGGGTATTGGGAAACTCGATAGCTAGTGCTTGGAGAGTTGGCGCATATCCGGCACCAACGACGATGATTGGGTTGCAGTTCTTTGCGATCAAGGACCGAACGCGGCGCTCACGATCGGCGCTTGTGCCATCAGTGACCACGGGCTCGACTGAAAATGAGAATTGCTTTTTAGCCTTCTCAAGGCCTGCAGCAGCAGCGTCATTGAAGGAGCGATCGCCGCGACCGCCGATGTCATATGCAATTCCGATGGTAAGGGTGGCGCCATGTGCAGGGGCAGTAACGAGAGACGAAAGAGCGATAGCAACTCCTGCAATGAGCGCACGGATTTTCATTAGATCACCACGCCAAGATTCTTATATGTTGCATCGAGAGTTGATTGCGCAACTTCACGTGCCTTCTCAGAACCTTGATGAAGAATCTGGAGAAGATGGCTTTCATCCTCTAGCAGTTCTAAAGCATGGGCGCGGATTGGTCTGAAGTATTCAACGACAACTTCTGCAACCGCTGACTTAAAGTCTCCATACCCCTTGCCATCAAACTCATTCTCTAACTCTGCAATCGACTTTCCAGAGAGAGCTGAATGAATAGTCAGAAGGTTGCTGATGCCAGGCTTTTCTGCCGCATCGAACTTCACTTCGCGGCCAGCATCTGTGACTGCGCTCTTAAACTTCTTGAGGTTAACTTCTGGTGCATCGAGAATATCGATCAAGCCAGAGCCAGAACCAGATGATTTACTCATCTTCGATGTTGGATCTTGGATATCGTAGATCTTTGCGCCTTGCTTCAAGATAAAGCCTTCTGGAATTTGGAATGTCTGGCCATAGCGAGCATTGAAGCGCCCTGCTAAATCACGAGTGAGCTCGATATGTTGTCTCTGATCTTCTCCCACTGGGACCAAGTGAGATTGATAAAGCAAAATATCGGCAGCCATCAACATTGGATACGTAAAGAGGCCAACTCGTGCAGCATCTGCCCCTGCTTTAGAAGATTTATCCTTAAATTGAGTCATGCGGCTGGCCTCACCAAAGCCAGTCATGCACTCCATAATCCAACCGAGTTGATTATGTTGTGGAACTTGCGACTGCACAAAGAGAGTCGATTTCTCTGGTGAGATACCAAGGGCAAGCAACTGCGCTGCAGACATCAAGGTCCGCTTGCGAAGGAGGGCGGGGTCGGTCTCAACCGTAAGAGCATGGAGATCAACGATGCAGTAAAAGGCATCATGGCCATCTTGGAGCTCAACCCACTGCTTGACCGCACCGAGGTAATTTCCAAGGTGGAAGGATTCGCTGGTGGGCTGAATCCCAGAGAGGACGCGCTTCTTGCTCATAGGCGCATTCTCGCACGACTTATGCTGAACGCGAGATTAATAAGCGGCCTACCCGCTTGCCCTCCATCGAGATTACTGTGATGCGGATGCCGTTCACATTGAGCAGGTCACCCTCAACCGGAATGCGTCCAAGGAAGTGCATCACATAGCCACTTATGGTTTCGTAAGGGCCTTCTGGAATATCCACGCCAGATTGCTCTGCAAGGTCTTCAATCGACATCAAACCGTCGACCTCGAAATCACCTGTGCGGGATTCAATCGGTAGATCTTCCTCATCATTGTCATACTCATCGCGAATATCACCAATCAGACACTCAACGAGATCTTCCATCGTCACAATTCCATCAGTGCCACCATATTCGTCAAGAACAATAGCGAGGTGCTGTCGTTGTGCACGCATCTCCGTCAAAGCTGGAAGAACTCCCTTCGTTCCCGGAAGGAAGATGATGTTGCGGGTGAACTCTTGGACCTTTGCCTGCGAGTTAGAGAGAGCAGGATCAATCAAGTCGCGCACATGGATAAATCCAATGACCTCATCCGATGAACCTCGAACAACGGGATAGCGAGAGTGTGATTTCTCGGTAGCGAGCGCAATCGCCTTAGAAATGGTGAGAGAGCCATCGATAAAATCAACCTCGGTGCGAGGGACCATCAACTCATGCACCTGACGTTCTGATGCATTGAAGACTTCTTCCACAATATCGCGCTCTTCATCGGTGAGAGCGGCGTGGCCGGTCACAAGATCGAGGAGTTCTTCTTCCGACATCTGCTCTCTCGACTCCTTGGGATCAATACCGAAGAGTCGAACAACTATGTCGGTTGACTTCGAAAGGGGCCAGATAACCGGGCGGAAGATATTTGCGATCACATCGATAAATCCAGCAGACCACATTGCAATCGATTCAGAGCGAAAGAGCGCCAACTTCTTTGGAGCTAACTCACCAAATACAAGTGAGATGTAAGCGATGATCAAAGTGAGGCCAACGAGTGAGGCTGTATTGGCAACTCCACTTTCTAAGCCACGCTCTTTAAGCCAAGGAATAACAAATTGGCCGAGCTTTTCAGCTCCGAGCGCGGCAGAGAGAAAGCCTGAGAGAGTCACGCCAACTTGGACTGCAGCAAGGAGACGGTTGGGGTTGGAGTGGAGCTTTGCCACCTTGGCTCCACGGCGGCCACGGAGGGCAACCTGGCGCACCTGGGACTCACGGAGGGAGATTAGGGCGATTTCGGCAGCAACAAAGAGAGCTCCGAGGAAGATTAGGAAGAGGACGAGAGCAATCGGGGCAAAGATCGAGCCAGTGGGCGCAGGGTCCATAGTATGAGAAGTGTAGCGAGCCTCTTCCCCCTTGGTCTACTCGCCGATAACCTATCCCCGTTAGCCAACCGGTTAACGCCTTACCCTCGGACCGTCGGGCACGTACCTGCCCGGATAAGGAAGAATAAAAATGGCATCAGTTGTATTTGAAAATGCATCACGTATCTACCCAGGCACCACATCACCTGCTGTAGACAAGCTCAACCTCACCGTCGCAGATGGCGAGTTCCTCGTGCTTGTTGGCCCTTCAGGTTGCGGTAAGTCAACATCACTTCGTATGTTGGCAGGCCTTGAGGAGATCGATGGTGGTCGCATTCTTATCGGCGATCGCGATGTAACAAATGTCGCTCCTAAAGATCGCGATATCGCAATGGTCTTCCAGTCATATGCGCTCTATCCACATATGACTGTTGCAGAGAACATGGGCTTTGCACTCAAGATTGCTGGAGTCGATAAGGCAGAGCGCGATAAGCGCGTCCGTGAAGCTGCAAAGCTCCTCGACCTCGAGGCATATCTCGAGCGCAAGCCAAAGGCTCTCTCAGGTGGTCAGCGCCAGCGCGTTGCTATGGGTCGCGCAATCGTTCGCGAGCCACAGGTCTTCTTGATGGATGAGCCTCTCTCTAACCTCGATGCAAAGCTCCGCGTTGCAACTCGTACCCAGATTGCAGCGCTCCAGCGTCGCCTCGGAATCACAACAGTTTACGTAACACACGACCAGGTCGAAGCGATGACCATGGGCGATCGCGTTGCAGTTCTTAAGGATGGTCTCCTCCAGCAGGTAGACACTCCTCGTAATCTCTATGACAAGCCAGCAAATGCATTCGTAGCTGGCTTTATCGGCTCACCTGCGATGAACCTCCTCACCGCTCCAGTATCTGGCGGCAAGGCGAAGATGGGCGATCTCAATATCGATGTTCCAGCATCAGC
>JBEEOC010000021.1:0-5509 GCA_041191845.1 Actinomycetota bacterium
ACCCAGAGCCTGACAATCTCCAAGGATGTCGACCTCGCCCAAGCTGTCGTCGCTCCTATCTCTGAGATGGCGCAGGTTGCCGCAATGGCTCGTCAGGTGGAGTTGGCTCGAAAGGCGACCGGTGCAAAGTATGTCGCCCGCACCATCATGCTCGCTGAATACTCATGGGGCGATGATCAATATAGCTGCCTCAATCGTCTCTGGACGAAGGAGAGCCATTGGAATTACAAGGCCCATAACTATCGCTCTGGAGCTCATGGAATTGCGCAAGCGCTCCCAGCTTCAAAGATGGATGTTGTGGGAACAGATTGGCGAACCAACCCTGTGACTCAGATCCGTTGGGGACTTCGCTATATCGAGAGCCGCTATGACACCCCATGTAAGGCATGGGCGAAGTTCAAGCGCTCGAAGTACTACTAAGCCGCTCTCACTAAGCCGCTCTTATTTAATCTGAATCACCAAGCAGGAATCTTTAGGAAGGCTTCTTCCCGATAGTAAGGGGCCGCATCGTCTCAGCGAAGAAATCATTTCCCTTATCGTCGACCACGATAAATGCGGGGAAGTCGACGACATCTATCTTCCAGACCGCCTCCATCCCAAGATCTTCAAAGTCGAGCACTTCAACTTTCTTAATGCAATCTTGAGCAAGGCGGGCGGCAGGTCCACCGATAGAGCCGAGATAGAAACCACCATGCTTTGCGCAGGCATCGGTGACCGCTTTGGAGCGATTGCCCTTCGCTAACATGACATGAGAACCGCCATGGCTCTGGAAGTAATCAACATATGAATCCATACGCCCAGCAGTCGTTGGGCCAAATGAACCAGATGCATATCCAGCGGGTGTCTTTGCCGGACCTGCGTAGTAGATGGCATGGTTCTTAAAGTATTTCGGCATCTCCTTGCCTTCATCGAGCATCGCCTTGATTCGTGCATGGGCGATATCGCGAGCAACGACGATAGTTCCGGTGAGACTGACTCGAGTCTTCACTGGATACTTTGAGAGCTCAGCTCGAATTGCATCCATTGGTTGATTGAGATCGATCTTCACAACGTTCTCATCGAGGTGTGAATCGGTGGTCTCTGGCATGTAGTGGACGGGATCAGTCTCGAGCTGCTCAAGGAAGATTCCATCTCTGGTGATCTTCGCCTTCGCCTGACGATCTGCCGAACATGAGACAGCAATCGCAATAGGAAGCGAGGCGCCATGGCGAGGAAGGCGTACTACTCGCACATCGTGGCAGAAGTATTTACCGCCAAATTGAGCTCCAATTCCTAAGGTGCGGGTGAGCTCAAGTACTTGCTTCTCAAGCTCTAGATCACGGAAACCATGGCCAGTTGCGGCATCTCCTTGAGTTGGCAGATTATCGAGGTAGTGAGTTGAGGCGAGCTTTGCTGTCTTAACTGTGTGCTCAGCGCTCGTTCCACCAATGACGATAGCCAGGTGATAGGGAGGGCATGCTGCTGTTCCGAGTGAACGAAGCTTCTCATCGAGCCAGTTGATAAATGATGCAGGATTGAGCACCGCCTTAGTCTCTTGGTAGAGATAGGACTTGTTTGCACTTCCGCCACCTTTGGCGATGAAGAGGAAGTTGTATTCATCTTGATGTTCTGAATCTGCATAGATCTCAATTTGAGCCGGCAAGTTATTGCCAGTGTTCTTCTCTTCCCACGTTGTCACAGGAGCCATCTGCGAATAGCGGAGGTTGAGTTTTGTATAGGCGTCATAGACACCTTGTGCCACCGCAACTTCATCTTTTGAATTAGTCAAAACATATTGACCCTTCTTGCCCATGACGAGCGCAGTTCCGGTGTCCTGACACATTGGTAGAACTCCACCCGCTGCGATATTGGCATTCTTGAGTAGATCCAGTGCTACAAAGCGATCATTGGCAGATGCTTCTGAGTCCTTCAAGATACTTGCTAACTGCGCAAGGTGATCAGGGCGCAGATAGTGGTTGATATCGTGGATTGCAATCTCGGTCAGCTTTGCAATCGCCTCTGGCTCTACTTGGAGAAATTCTCTATCGCCGAGTTTTACAACGCTCACACCTTCCTTGCCGATCAAACGGTAGGTAGTGGTGTCTTCACCTAATGGGAGAAGATCTGAGTAGGAGAAGGTGGGGGACATTTACTTCGCCTCCTTCTTCACGGCAGCGAGCTTCTCTTTCGCGCCATCGAGCCACTCTTGGCAGATCTTGGCGAGCTCTTCACCGCGCTCCCATAGCTTGAGCGACTCCTCCAGGGAGGCGCTGCCATCTTCTAGGGATTCAACGATCTCAGCGAGTTCATCTCGGGCTGCTTCATAGGAGAGCTTCTTTTCGGCCATGAGATAAATCTACTCTGCCAAGGAAATTATTGAACCTCGACTAATGAGAGCCCTGGCTAATTAACTGTGGCGCTTGTCTCGCCCTTAGCCACCTTGATGGCAAGGAGGTCACCTGACTTCAACTGCTTCACATCTCGGACAACTCCGCCCTTGGCATCGCGCACCACGGAGTAGCCGCGATCGAGGGTCGATTGCGGTGAGAGAGAGCGTAGGTGAGCGGTGATCGCTTTGAGCTCTTTCCTTTCGGCATCGATAGTTGCCGCAAATGACCTACGTGAGCGAGCACGGAGATCATCGAGCTCTTCCTGCAAGATTATGAGAAATGCTCCGGGATCTTTCATCACCGGCCTCGACCGCAATTGAGCGATGAAGTTGCTCTCAAACTCAACTCGGGAGGCTAGAGCGCGATATGCGCGATCGCGAAGTTTCTGGATATGTGAAATCTCCTCGGCAATATCTGGGACTACCCGCTTTGCTGCATCGGTGGGGGTAGAGGCTCGGTAATCTGCAACGAGATCGAGAAGTGGTGAATCTTTCTCATGGCCTATGGCGCTCACAATCGGTGTCTCACACGATGCTGCTAATCGAACCAGTGACTCATCACTAAAGGGAAGTAAATCTTCAAAGGAGCCACCACCGCGGGTGATGATGATGACATCGACCTCGCTATCGGCCTCAAGCTCTCGTAGTGCGGCAGAGACTTCAACAACGGCGGCAGATCCCTGAACTGTGACCTCACGAATTTCAAATTCAACGGCCGGCCATCGACGTCGCGCATTCTCAACGACATCTTTCTCGGCATCGGTATTGCGACCGCAGATCAACCCGACCTTTCGAGGCAGGACGGGGAGGGCAACTTTGCGATCGAGTGAGAAGAGACCTTCTTGCGCTAGAAGAGATTTCAGCGCCTCTAATCGAGCAAGGAGTTCACCAACGCCAACCTGGCGAATCTCACGCGCAGACATGGAGAGCGTGCCAGATTTTGTATACCAAGATGGCTTTGCATAGATCACAACTCGGGCATTAGCGGGTAGAGGCTTCACCGCTGCAATAACTGATTTATGACACATCACCGAGAGGCTCATATCAGCGCTGGTATCTCGCAGCCTCATAAAGGCCATCATTCCGCTACGTTCATTGAGCTCTGCGATCTCGCCCTCAATCCAGATTGGGCCGAGGCGGTCCACATACTCTTTTATCGCTTCCGTGACCACGCGCACTGGCGCGGGAGATTCACTTGAAGTTTCGAACATGGGGCAAGGCTAATAGACTGCAGCCATGTCTAAGAGAGTTTTGATTGCTGCGCCGCGTGGTTATTGCGCAGGCGTTGACCGAGCCATCGTCACAGTTGAGAAGGCGCTCGAGCTCTATGGAGCTCCTCTCTATGTTCGTAAAGAGATTGTCCATAACAAGCATGTAGTGGCAACTCTCGAACAACGCGGCGTTATCTTCGTCAATGAGACCGATGAAGTTCCAGAAGGTCAGACAGTTGTCTTCTCAGCTCATGGCGTCTCTCCTGCTGTTCACGAAGAAGCGGCGCGGAGAAATCTCAAGACAATCGATGCAACCTGTCCGCTTGTGACAAAGGTTCATAACGAAGTTCGTCGCTTTGCAGATGCTGATACTGAAATTCTTCTCATCGGCCACGAAGGACATGAAGAGGTTGAGGGCACAGCAGGTGAGGCGCCTGGCCAGGTTCGCGTTGTAGATGGCCTTGACGGCGCTCGCTCAGTTCAACCAACTCCAGGAAAGAATCTCATCTGGCTCAGCCAGACAACGCTCAGCGTTGATGAGACCTTGGAATCTGTCGCCATCCTCAAAGAACGTTTTCCAGAGATTGCATCACCTCCATCAGATGACATCTGCTATGCAACACAGAATCGCCAGGAAGCGATCCGTGGAATTGCAGCGCAATCTGATCTCGTGCTCGTTGTGGGATCGACAAACTCTTCTAACTCTGTTCGCTTAGTTGAAGTAGCACTTGAATATGGTGCAAAGGCTGCCTATCTCGTCGACTATGCCTCCGAGGCAAAGGATGAGTGGCTTGAAGGCGTTGAGACTGTTGGCGTTACTAGCGGCGCATCTGTACCAGAGGAGTTGGTTCAAGATCTCCTCAAGTGGCTTGAACTCCATGGCTTCCATGATCAGCAGGAAGTTGAAGCGAAGAAAGAGTCACTCACCTTCGCACTTCCACAGAATCTTCGCTCAGATATGAAGGCTGCAGGAAAGTAGATGCTTGAGTTAGTTGAGCTCTCACAAGGTCAACTAGCAATCAATATCTATGAGCCTGAAAACCATAGAGGCGATGCAATCCTCATCCATGGCTTTACTGGAAGCAAAGAGGATTTCGACTACATCGCACCACTTCTAGCAGCCCGTGGTTATCGAATCTTTGCCGCAGACCATCGTGGAATCCATCAATCGCCACATTCAGCCGATAAAAACAGTTATTCAATGGATGGGTATGCCCGCGATGCCATTGAGATTGCCCGCAACTTTGGACTTTCATCACCGCATCTCTTCGGACACTCCTACGGCGGAGCAGTAGCACAGCGAGCTGTGGTCGCTGCCCCTGATCTCTTCTCTACCCTCACTCTCTTCTGCTCGGGGCCGCACTCACGAGAGAACCTCGGACTCTCTGAGGTGATTCTTGAGAGGCAACCTGGAAAGACGATGCAAGAGAGTTGGGATGAGTTTGCAGGAGTTCTCTACCTCAACCATCCTCGTAGAGAATTAATGAAGCAGAGATGGCTTGCTAATGATCCTCATTCGATCATCTCGCAAGCAAGAGATCTCACCACCTTCACCTCGGTCATCCCAGAGGTTGCAGCAACTGGGATATCAGCTCATGTGATTTATGGTGAGCGCGATGATGCATGGCCACTTTCAATGCAAGATCAGATGGCGAAGGAACTTTCAGCGCCAGTGACAGTAATTGCCAGCGCTGGGCACTGTCCCAATGAGGATCAACCAGAGGCTACTGCAAAGGTGATTGCAGATTTCTGGGATAGATTCTAGAAATCCAATTCTAAATAGTTTAAAGAGTGAATAGTTAGGCGGTAACGCTCTTACGCTTTGAAGGGCGGTTCTTCGCCTTCTCATTGAGGAATTGATACCAACCATAGGCAGCTGCAATCAACATATATGGAGCGACGCTGGCAAGGGATGCGATGAAGTCAACGC
>JBEEOC010000022.1:0-8376 GCA_041191845.1 Actinomycetota bacterium
AGCCCCGGGTGTGAAAGGCACCCGAGGCTTAACTTGTGCGCGCGAAGGGATTCGAACCCCTAACCTTCTGATCCGTAGTCAGATGCTCTATCCGTTGAGCTACGCACGCTTATTTATTTGTGGAAGCGAATACTACCGTTTCCTCAGAGCCCGCCCAAATTGAGCAGATCCTCGCGAGAAACCGCCTTTTTTCGAGGCTTTCCGAGGGGTTCACCGGCAGCTACTTCCGCAGTGTTGATCGCCTCCCAATGCTTCTGAGTGACAATAGTTTTATTGGTGATTAGCTCGGTGATGTCGCCAGAATCTTTTGGATCTCCAAGGTGTGAAACGAGGAGCTTCATTACATCAGCTGCATCAGATTTGTTTGTTCCGATAACACCTGATGGTCCACGCTTTGCCCAGCCAACCACATAGAGATTTCCAGCGACATGGCCCTCTCTGTTTACAACCTTGCCTCGCTCATAAGGAATACCGTCGAGTGAATCGGCCTCATATCCAATAGCGGTCACTACCAATCCGCACTTAATACTAAATCTCTCATCGCCACCTGTACGCTGGAAAACAACTTCTTCGACCTTCCCATCGCCCTTGATCTCAACTGGAGTTGCCAAGAACTGGAAGGTGAGGGTGCGTTCATGTGATGTTGGTTCGCGCTCTGCAATTAAAGTCATCGCATCGAGATTAGATTTTGTATCCTTCTCAATCTCTTCCCCTGCGCGAACGAGTGCAGCTGAGATATCTTCCGGATGGATAACTACATTTGTGTGCTCAAGCTTTGGGAGTTCGCGAAGTTCAGGTGAAGTGAAAGCGGCATGCTCAGGACCTCGACGAGCGCTAATAATCACATTTCGAATAGCGCTCTTCTTGAGCGCATCAATCGCGTGATCTGCAGTATCAGTTGGATCAAGCTCTGATGGCTCAAGTGCCAACATGCGGGCAACGTCCATTGCAACGTTTCCAGCACCGATAACGATTGCCGTCTCACTTGAGAGATCAATGGACTCATCTTTGAAATCTGGATGTGCGTTATACCAAGGGACAAATGTTGCAGCAGAGTGCGAGCCTGGCAGATCCTCTCCTGGAATCCCGAGTCTCTTTCCCCGTGCAGTACCGGTTGCAATCACGACCGCGTCGTAACGATCGCGCAAATCCTCGATTGAGATATCGCTACCTAACTCAAGGTTGGCAAAGAGGCGAAAACCTTCGGTATTGGCGATCTTCTCGAAGACTTTAGAGACAGTCTTAATCTTTGGATGGTCTGGGGCAACGCCACTGCGGACCAATCCCCATGGGGTGGGAAGGCGCTCGATCATATCTATCGAGTAAGAGACTTCGTCGGTGGCGAGATTTTGGAGAGCTTGAGCTGCGAAGTAGCCGGCAGGTCCTGCACCGACGATTGCAATCTTGTAACTCTTCACCTGACTCCCCTTAACTCTCAAGAGGTGAGTTTAGCGGGCTTAAGAATTAGTGATTGACCCAGTCACGTATTGGAGGCTGGCAGAGGTGCTTACTCCCAGCGTTCCTGTCTTATTTTGAACGATTTGGAAGGCATAGAAGCCATTTCCAGGAAGTGAGAGCGTGTAGGTGGTTTGAGTGCCTGAAACGGGCGCGGTAACAGCTACTGGAGATCCCGTGGCACAGACACCTGGGCCAGTGAAGGCGACATTGACGGCGCATCTACGAAATGCAGTGACATTTGAGTTACTGGGAAGTGTGATTGTCATCGTGAAGCGGCTCACTGTAAGGGTGCCACCATTATTTACAAAGAAGTTTTTTGAAACGTTATTTGAGATCGCTGTGCTGAGTGCAACTCCCGTTGAGATATTACTCTGAACATCGGTTGCAAAGACTCGAAGATGGCCAGATTTCACAGAGATGGTGTGATTGGTCAGCGCAGATGCAGCAGCCTCTGCAATCGGTGGCTGGGTGAGCGCAATTGTTAATGCGCCCACCACAGCGGCGACGAGAGATGGAGCTCTAGTAATGCCTCTCATCTCCCTCTCCTTCCACCAATGTTCTTCATATTCTTATCTCACCACTCTAAAAGCTAGTTATTTACTAGCTACTTGTATTTGTTGCTGTCCGCTCTTGAATTACAAATGACCAGGTAAGAGCAGCGGTAAGCCCTTGAACAGTTCCTACAGGTAGCGCACCATTAATGACATTCTCACTTCCTGCGGGTAGAGAGATGGTGAGCTTTAAACGGTTAGTTGTTCCAGCAAGCTTTGTTGGAAGAGTGATATTTGCTGCCCCACCTTTAAGTGCAAGAACAGATGTGGTGGCTAGTACTGTCGTTGGTGTTCCAGAACAAGTTCCAGCACCGCTCTGAGTCCAAGCAACGGAACAGGCTGTGATAGCCACTTGAAGGCCCTTCACACCATCATTGACCAAGGTATTGGAGTCGACGCTTGAGAGTTGCACCGTTGGAGTCTCGCCATCGAGCGTGCCCGATACTGTGAGATCGATATAGCGATTGACGGTATCGCCTGGTCCCATCGCATCAATCGCAGTTGCAAAGCCACCGGAGCCACCAGCTGCTGCATATTCAAGTTTGAGCGTTCCAGTTGTGACCGATCCACCAGATGTATTGGTCGCCGTTGCAGTCAGCGCTGCAAAGACGTTGGAGGCGACGAGCCCCGCTCCGCCCACTGCTGCAGCTCCAATGATTGTAACTTTGAGAGCGAGACTGCCTGCGCCCTTTGATAGCGCTATCTTCATGGGATTCATGATTTCTGTCCTGCCTTCTCTTTTTCTTCTCTCGTGATTGCAAGTGACTCTTGCAAACTAGCGATAAGTTCTCGGTACTGCTCATTGTTCTTTCGCTCTTCGTTATAGAGCTCCTTATAAACTCGCTCTGGAGTAAGTGATGCAACAATCTTCTTTCGGAAGAGGAGTGCAAAGAGCCCCAAGATATTTGCAACGACTAAGAAACTTGTAGCGGTCTGACGTCCCTGCACTGTATTCATATAGACCATAGGTCGACCGATAGAAGGAATAGTTTTTACGACGAGTGAGATCTTGCCAGAGCGAGAGACGATATAGGGATCTCGATCTGCGCTCTCATTTGCATCGCCTTTAGTGATAATCCGAAGCGCTCCGTTATAGTCGCGAATCTCAACGATGCGGTGAGAGTAGTAGGCACCTGTTACTTGATTATTCACCGCAATAATGTCGCCGACTGCGAGATCTTCTGCAGATTGCAGACGAGTAAGAAATACATCTCCTGGCTTTGCAAGAGGCTCCATAGATCCTGTCAGGATGGGTGAGAATCCGTAGCCGAATTTACTTGTGAGTATCGCTGGAACGATTGCAACAGTAAGGGTGATCGCAATAAAGATTACATTGCGTATCTTTCGCCCTCTTCTTCCATCGCTTCTCATGCCTTGAAGATAAGACCGAAACCTCACAATAAGTTCACAGTTTCATCCTTTAGGGTCAACGATGCAGGTTATTCGCATATATTGGGCGCCATAGACCCCAGAGCAGATCGCTCTCGAAGTATCGCAAGAGGCTAGGGAGGAGCTCACAGATGGCTCAAGAAAATCTCAGAGTTCTCGTCGTTGACGATAATCAGGATATCCGCGACCTCGTCGTGCATATCCTCAGTGCAGATGGTTTTAATGTATTTGCAGCGGTTGATGGTGAAAATGCTCTCGCTATCCTCAATAGCAATCCGGTAAATCTTGTACTTCTCGATGTGATGATGCCGGGTAAGTCCGGCCTCGAAGTCCTCCGAGAGATCCGGGGCGGATCCAATAAGAAGCTCCGTGATATTCCAGTGATGATGATTACCGCAAAATCCTCCACTGAAGATATCGATAAGGCCCTTGAAATCGGCGCCAACTCCTACATCGTCAAACCATTTAGAGCCACAACTATTAGAGAGAAAGTCCGTGCAATTCTAGAACTTCCATCGACAGAAAATTAAGAGGAGAGAACATGAAGAGAACTATCGCAGTTGCAGTAGCTTTTTCGCTTTCAGTAATTCTCGCGCCGGCAGCACTGAGCGCCGAGACAAAGAACCCTTATGGAACATCAACGGTTGATCCAGCAGGTCCTAACGAGGTGATCTTTACCGTATCAAAAGGTGGCAAGAAGGTCCTCTTTACAACTACCAAACTCGCCAAGATGAAGAGCTCTGTGATATCTATCTATGAACCATTTCTCAAGAAGCGCCAGAAATTCACCGTTATTCCAATAAAGAGCTTCTTCATCCTCGTTGGAATTTCAGGTAAAGATAAGGTTCTAACTGTTGCTCTCAATGATTACGTCTATAGCAACACTGCTGCAAACTTCCTCACCAATAACGCATACATTGCGATTAAACGTGATGGAGTTGATATTCCGTATGATCAAGGTGGACCTATTCGAATTGTCTTTGCCGACGATAGCAAGTGGGCGAAGAACCTCGATGCATGGAACTGGTCGCTTGCTTCACTCACGGTAAAGTAAGCAAATGTCGAAAGAGAGAGCTCAAGAGCAGATTCGCTCTGTAGCTAAGTTCCAAGTAACGAAGAGCCAATATGTGATCGGTGCGATCGCGCTCTTTGCCATCTTAGGTCTTGGGCTCTCATCAATCATCGCCTCCAATACAACGGTCAATCAGGCAGAGATCCTCAGCGATGTTGAGACTCCAGCTGCCTCAATCATCTTCACCCAGCGCGAAACCCTCGTATATGCGACCCGCCTTGCCCAGTGGTCCAATGGCGGCACAACCCGGCGTGAGGTGCAGATAGCGAGAAATCTCCTCGCCCAGCGCCTTGCCGTCATCGATACCAGTGGACGTTCGATGGGCTCCAGAGCCCAGAAGAGCTATTGGGCGGTGATGAAGGCATCTGATGAGATAGTCGCATCGGCTCCACCAGGAGTCCTTCCAGAGGCGCTCCATCCCAAATTTAATGCAGCCATCTCCCCCGTTATCGATGAAATTCTCGCTGAGGCTCGCCGCCTTGTGGTCTCCTATCAACGCTCTGTCGATGCGGAGATGATTGCTATCGCGAAAGGAAATGCAGATCGTGATCGACTCAACCTTTCACTTTTCTATATCTTCATCGCCTTCGGTGGCCTCTTCCTCTTCCTCAATGTTCGCTCTAACTTTAAGAATTACCGTCTAGCCGGTATCGCGTTAGAGAATGAACAGAGAAGGTTAGAGGAGACAATTGAGGAATTGAAGCGAACTCAATCAACGGTAATTGAGCTTCAAGATCTCAACCAAGCCAAGAACGCTTTTATCTCAACGGTCAATCATGAGCTGCGCACCCCCCTCACATCAATTATCGGTTATATCGATCTGATGCGGGAAGAGGCAGTTGATAAGCGCAGCCCTGATATAAAGATGTATTTAGATGTATTAGATCGTAATGCTGGGCTATTGCTCCAATTAGTTGAGAGCATGCTCTCTCTCAGCCGGATTGATGCTGCTGAAGGTAAGTTGCCATCGGAGAAGGTAAGCCTCAATGAAGTGATTGATAATGCAATCTTCTTGATGAAACCCAATACCGAAAAGAGCTCTATCACAGTTAACTTCCGTGCAGAAGATGAGCTCTTCGTTGAGGGTGATGCAGGTCAACTCAACCAAGTACTTATCAACCTTATGGGAAATGCAATTAAATTTAGTCCGCAAGACTCCACCGTCACTATCGGATTGGTGAGAGGCAAAGGCCACAATGGGCGAGAGAGCGCGCTCATCTCCGTTGCAGATCAAGGAATAGGTATTCCACCAGAAGATATCGATCGCCTCTTTACCCGCTTCTTCCGCGCTAGAAACGCTGATTCTGGCCAATATCCAGGCACTGGCCTAGGTCTTGCAATAGTTCAACAGGTTGTAAAGCGCCATCACGGTTCGATCGATATCAAATCCACCGTAGGCGAGGGCTCCACCTTCACCGTCGAACTCCCCCTTTATATGAGTAGCGATGAGCAATTCATCTACGATCGCCGCGGTGAAGTCCTCGCTCGATCCATTACAAAGCTAGAAAATTCAATCCCTTCTGATTTCAAAGCGGTAACTCACGATATTGGTGGAGCGATAGGCTTCTATCACTTTGAAGCGCTTGGTCGCCAGATTCTTGAGGTATCTCGAACTCTTCCAGATGGTGATATCCCAGCATCCGATTTCACTGATAAGAAGTTCCGGTTGCTAGAGTTGATGAGAATTGAAGAAGAGAAGATGGGAGTTCCAAGCGATGAGTAGAGATCAGATTCTCGTTGTTGATGACAATGAGGATATACGCATCTTTGTTCGCGCAGCGCTCACCCCAGAAGGGTTTGATGTGATTGAAGCTTCCAATGGCACCGATGCCCTTGCCATCTTTAGAAAGTCAGAGCCTGCGGTAATCATCCTCGATCTCTCTATCGGACAGCCAGATGGCTTTGAAGTCTGTCGTGAGATTCGAAAGAGCTCAACAGTTCCCATCATTATGCTCACAAGCCATGTTGAAGAGATGGATGAGGCGATGTGTTTAGCAGCTGGCGCCGATGATTACATAACAAAGCCGGTCTCCGCGAGAATCCTCGCCCTTCGCACAACCACTCAGATTCGCCATAGAGCAGCGCAAAACATCGTTCAAGGCGCCATCATTACTGCAGGTCCCCTCACCCTCAATACTGAGACGCGAGAGTTGACTGTTGAATCAAAGAAGGTTGAATTAACTCGAACTGAGTACGACTTTCTTCATCTCCTTATTACCAACCCAAAGCGGGTTTTTACCCGTGAGCAGATTGCCGAGGCGATTGGCTCATCGCTGGAGTATTCAAGTGATCATCTCCTCGACACTCACGCATCTCGCATCCGCATGAAGATCCGTGAAGTCAGTGAAATAAAGGTACTTCACGCAGTCCGTGGCGTTGGTTATCGATTACTCAGTAATTAACCACGCCAACTTTGGCTCAATGGACGACCCTCTGCATAACCAGATGCAGATTGAATTCCAACAATTGCGCGCTCTGCAAACTCTTCCAGTGATTTCGCACCTGCATATGTGCAAGAGGAGCGAAGTCCGGAGATGATCTCATCGATGAGATCTTCAACGCCTGGGCGATGTGGATCTAAATACATCTTTGATGAGGAGATCCCCTCTTCAAAGAGCGCTTTACGAGCACGATCGAAGGCATCTTCCTTCGATGTGCGGGCTGCGACAGCTCGCTTTGATGCCATTCCAAAAGACTCCTTATAAGCACGTCCTGCGCTATCGCGAAGGAGATCACCAGGAGACTCATAGGTTCCGGCAAACCAAGAACCAATCATCACTTGTGATGCACCGGCAGCGAGAGCGAGCGCAACATCGCGAGGATGGCGCACACCACCATCTGCCCAGACATGCTTTCCAAGCTTCTTCGCCTCTGCAGCGCACTCAAGGACCGCTGAAAATTGTGGTCGCCCCACACCTGTCTGCATGCGTGTTGTGCACATCGCACCAGGTCCCACGCCGACCTTAATAATGTCAGCTCCAGCTGCTACTAAATCACGGACTCCTTCGGCAGTAACCACGTTTCCAGCAACAATCGGCACGCCAAGATTGAGCTTCTTGATGATCTGAAGAGCTTCAATCATCTTCTTCTGATGGCCATGTGCTGTGTCGACAACGAGAACATCTGCGCCAAAAGCTACGAGTTGCTTTGCTTTCTCAGCGATATCGCCATTGATGCCAACGGCAGCTGCGATGCGAAGCTTTCCCTTTCCATCAAGGGCTGGCTTATAGAGCGTTGCACGGAGAGCGCCGGTGCGAGTCACGATTCCTACCAACTCACCATTTGCTGAGACGACAGGGGCAACCTGACGGATCTTCTCGTTGAGGAAATCAAATGCCTGGCGTGGATCTAAAGTATCTGGCATCGTTGTCAGCTCAGCTGTCATCACCTGTCCCAGTTGGGTGAAGCGATCGACGCTCTGGAGATCATCTTCGGTAATGATGCCAATCGGCTTCTTTCCTTCAACAACAACAATTGCGCCATGAGCTCGTTTATTAATCAAGCTCGCCGCATCTGCCACTGTCTGATCTGGTGAAAGAGTGATGGGGGTTTCAAAGAATGGATGACTCGCCTTCACTGAGGCGATGACATCCTGAACAATCTCAAGTGGAATATCTTGTGGGATTACAACCAACCCACCTCGGCGAGCAACAGTCTCAGCCATACGGCGACCTGCAATCGCGGTCATATTGGCAACGACGAGCGGGATAGTTGTTCCTGTCCCATCGGTGGTGTCGAGGTCGACCTCCATGCGGCTTGAGATCTCAGAGTGAGATGGGGCCATAAAGACATCGTCATAGGTGAGGTCGAATTGAGGCTGGGTGATGAAGCGCATGGGGTAAGGATACTGGGCATGGAGGTTGTGGGGTAACTTCATCCTGATCCCGCAGCGCTGCGCCTCAATCT
>JBEEOC010000023.1:0-3587 GCA_041191845.1 Actinomycetota bacterium
AATGAGGCCGATGTTGCAATCGCACTCCATGCCTGTGACACGGCAACCGATGATGCGATTGCCTGGGCGCTCAACCGTGATGTGCCACTGACTCTCTTTGCACCGTGCTGTCACCACGATATCCAAGCCCAGATGAGCGTTGCTCCGGAACCGTGGTCACTGGTAACTCGCCATGGAATTATGCGAGAGCGGTTAGGAGATCTCATCACCGATTCACTTCGCATCCAATTGATGAAGCTCCATGGTTATCGGGTCGATGCAATTGAATTTATTGGGGGAGAGCACACCCCTCGAAATCTCATGATTCGCGCAGTGAAAACTGGGGCTACGCCTGAATCGGGCGAAGTTGAGCGCTATCAATCGATGATTTCTATCTGGGGAGTAACGCCCGTACTTGCGGCTAAATTGAACCGTTAGACTTAGCCCATGTCCAAGGTCCTCGCATCCCTTCCCGTTGGTGAGAAAGTCGGAATCGCATTCTCCGGCGGATTAGATACATCTGTCGCCGTTGCATGGATGCGCGATAAGGGAGCAGTTCCTTGCACCTACACCGCAGATCTCGGCCAATATGATGAGAGCAATATCGAGACCGTTCCAGATCGCGCTAAGGAATACGGCGCAGAGATCTCCCGATTAATTGATTGCAAGACTCCACTTGTGGAGGAGGGGTTAGCTGCCATCGCCTGCGGCGCCTTCCATATCCGCTCTGGTGGAAAGCAGTATTTCAACACCACCCCTCTCGGTCGCGCTGTTACCGGAACGCTCCTTGTGCGAGCGATGCTCAGCGATAACGTTGAGATTTGGGGAGATGGTTCAACCTATAAGGGCAATGACATTGAGCGCTTCTATCGCTATGGACTCCTTGCTAATCCAAATCTTCGTATCTATAAGCCATGGCTCGATGAGGACTTTGTCCGGGAGCTCGGTGGACGTAAAGAGATGTCTGAGTGGTTGGTAGCTCACAACTTCCCATATCGCGATAGCGTTGAGAAGGCATATTCAACTGATGCCAATATTCTCGGTGCCACTCACGAGGCGAAGAACCTGGAGAATCTCGATGCATCAATTGAGATCGTCACACCAATCATGGGTGTGAAGTTCTGGGATTCATCGATCTCAATTCCTTCAGAGGATGTCCGGATCCAATTTGTTCAAGGTCGCCCAGTTGCCATCAACGGTAAGGAATTTACCGATGTAGTTGCATTGATGCAGGAGGCAAATGCAATCGGTGGTCGCCATGGCCTTGGTATGGCAGATCAGATTGAGAACCGCATCATTGAGGCAAAGTCTCGCGGAATCTATGAAGCACCAGGTATGGCGCTTCTCTTCATCGCATATGAGCGTTTAGTAAGTGCAATTCACAACGAAGACACCATCGCCAATTACCACGCTGAAGGTCGCCGCCTTGGCCGCCTTCTCTATGAAGGTCGCTGGTTAGACCCACAGAGCTTGATGCTCCGTGAATCACTTACACGGTGGGTTGCATCAGCAATCTCCGGCGAGGTAACACTTCGCCTGCGTCGTGGCGATGATTACTCAGTCATCAACACCACAGGACCTGCGCTGAGCTACCACCCAGATAAGTTGTCGATGGAGCGCACTGAAGATGCTGCCTTTGGTCCAACCGATCGCATCGGACAGCTCACTATGCGCAACCTTGATATTGCAGATACTCGCGCCAAGCTTGAGATGTATCGCGACCAGGGACAACTCGGTGGCGGAGATTTCAAATTGATTCGCCAGCTAGAGGATTAATTTCTTAATGTCTGCACGCATTCAACAGAAGGCTGCCATCTTCTCCGGCGTAGCTTTTATCATCGCCGCCTTGCTCCATATCCCAGATAACGTCTTTCCTCACGGCTTTGATAAGAATGCGCCAGTTCAGCTTCTCTCACTCCTCCTGATCTCAACTGTCTATCTCATCTATATCGCGATCAAGAGTGAGAAGTTTCGCTTCACTCGCCTGGCAACCTATGGCGCTCTCGCACTTGTTATCTCTCAATTAGCCTCGCTGATGGCAAGTGGCAATCTCATCGGCTCACTTATTGGAGATGCAGGACGGTTTGTAGGAGTAGCTAGCGTCCTAGCCCTTTTGACGGTGGCGATCTTCCATAGCCAATTCACATTCTCACCATTTGTTTTTCTTCTTCGCTTCTATATCGTCGCCATTGAAGGTGTAGCCCTTGCCGGCATCGCCCAGCACTTCGACTTGATTGAATTCCCAGGTGCTCACGGAGTCTCTGCGACCCTTGGAAATACAGATTTCTTTGCCGCGATGCTGGGAACAACATTCCCGCTTATCTTCTTCGTGGCACTCAACTCAACTCTAAGAGCACGCATCTTCCTAGGATTTGCCGCAGCGACCAATATCTTTGCCCTCTATCTCGCTGGACCTCTTCAGGGCTATCTCGATCTCGCCTTTGTTGTAGTCGGTATTTCGCTTTATCTCTTGCGTAAATACATCCCGCGTCGCCAGTGGACTCTCAATGCACGAACCTTCCTTGGCACCTTCGCCGTGATTATCTGGGCTGAGTTCATCTTCCTTATGCCATTTCTCGGAGATTTTGTTCCAGTTCTGGGAAATGATGTTCAGGTAAAGATCCGTTCAAACTTCTGGCTTGCTGGAATGCGCCAATTCTTCGATCACATGCTCTTTGGTGTTGGACCTGATCAATATGGCAATAATTATGAGCAGTATCGAACTCTCGAAGACATCATCAAATACACAAACATTCTCAGTAATGATGCTCACTCAGCTTCAGTGCAGACCCTCGCCACATTAGGCATAGTCGGCACAGCAGTCTTCATCTTCCTGATTGCACTTGTGATTCGCGCCTTCCTCATTATCTGGGATAACAAGAATATTGACCGAGGCTCACTCTTTGCCCTTGGTCTCTTTATCTTCGTCTATCTCACCAACTCATTTATTAGTCCAATTACCTTGACCCATAAGTTCATCTTCTGGGCCGTCTGCGGTTTTATTGTCGGACAGGTCTATCGCCTTCCATCACGCAAGAGCGAAGCAAAGCTCTCACATAAGGCGCTTCCAGTAATCAGCGCTGCAACGCTCCTTGCAATCGCAGCTTTCTTCACCCAAGGCCAGCTCAACTACCTCACCCACATTGAGCGTTATGCCAAGGACAATTCGATTGTTCAGGATTACACCCCATCAGCAGCGCTTCCATGCTTTATGTATTTTGATACAGAGCTGTTAATGGTTCAGAATCAAGGGCCAGAGCGTGCAAGGGAACTCGCGGAGCAGGAGTTGGCCTCCAACCCACGTTGCGTCGCTGCTCAGACTTACCTCACAAAGGTTGCTGTGGATTCGGGTGAGATGCGTGGCTTGAAAGAATTGGCTTATCGACTCTTTGAGTTAGCGCCGGCGAGAAACCAGACAATTTCTCTAGGTATGTACTATGCAAACCGATCAGGGGATGAAGTCCTTCGATCAGCTCTAGAGAGAGTCATGAAGGCGCTCGGTTTGGTCTATATCCCAGGCAAATTAGGGTAATTCCACCGCATAGCCTGGCAAGGGTTAGACCGGCAGCCTCAAAGGAAGGTATATTTCGAATATGTCTATAGATGAG
>JBEEOC010000024.1:0-3736 GCA_041191845.1 Actinomycetota bacterium
AGGCAACCAATGGTGAGACCGGCGTTATTCAAGACCTTGATCCATGGCGCAATCACGGGGCAAAGGTCGTTGTCGATGCCACTCGCACTCTTCCGAATCGTGATTACATCACTGGCTTCAGTGCAACCACCTTCGATGCCAGATCGTGGAATGGGCCGGCAGGTCTGGGATTTATTGCAATCAATGATGTGAAGAATTTCAAGTATCCGCTCCCCCATATTGCGCCGATACGAACCCCTGGCTCTTACTCGTTGCCACTTCTCATTGGAAGTGCAATAGCGCTCAATGAATTTAAGAGTTCCATCTCGCACGTAGTTGAGTTGAGATCGATTCTTGCCAGCGAACTCTCTGTGATTTCTGGAGTTACCGTTCTTGCAAGTAAGAGCGGTGCTGGCTCTCGCCATCTCTCTATCGTGGTCGATGGCATTTCCTCAGAGGAAGTACTCCGTGAGCTTCTGAAGCGAGATTTCTCAATTGATGCTGGCTCTGCCTGCTCACCAGAGGATTTAACGCCGAGCCATGTGATTGCATCGATGGGCTATCCGACTGCAGGACACCTTCGATTTACAATCCATCCACATCACACCAAGGAGGCCATCAGTGAGATGGCCTCACAATTGCATCAAGTCTTGGATCAACTACGCAGCTAGATGAGCTGCAATTTCAGCTGCTGCATCCTCGCCATAAGCATCGGCAAAGCGAGCAACAAATTCATCTTTTGTAAATCGATACTCCTGTGTTCCCATCGTTTCAATCACGTAGGTCGCAATCATGGAACCAAGTTGAGCACAACGCTCATGGCTTAAGCCCCAGGCAAGACCTGCGACAAAGCCCGATCTAAAAGAATCACCGACGCCTGTTGGGTCAATCTTCGCCTTCTCTTTGGCGCAGGTGACCTTGATGAACTCCCCATCAATGCTCTCAACACGAGCACCTGCAGAGCCTTGAGTAATAACGCGGTATTTCACTTTCTGCAGGATTTCATGATCGCTCCATCCGGTCTTTTGGATAGCTAGCGCTAGCTCATACTCATTCATAAAGAGGTAGGTGGCGCCTTCAATGAGCTTGCGAATCTCCTCACCCGACATGCGAGCCATCTGTTGCGATGGATCTGCAGCCACAGCAATGCCATGTGCCAATGCGACCTCTGTATGGCGAAGCATTGCCTCAGGATCATCGGGTGAGATAACGATCAAATCAAAACGGCCGGTCTTATCCATGATCGGCTGAAGTTCGATATTGCGAGCCTCAGACATGGCACCCGGGAAGAAAGAGGCAATCTGATTGAGCTCAGTATCGGTTGTGACGGTGAAGTGAGCTGTGTACTGCTCTTTGGAAATTAGTACGTGAGAGGTGTCGACGCCATGGCGAGTAAGCCAGGCATCGTAATCAGCCCAATCTTTGCCGACTGCTGCGATAAGGATTGGATTGAGGCCGAGGTTTGCCATACCGAATGCGATATTGGCAGCGCATCCTCCGCGACGAACCTCGAGGCCGTCTACGAGAAATGAGAGTGAAACTTTCTCAAGTGAGCCAGCAACTAATGAATCAGTGAACTTTCCAGGGAAAGTCATTAAATGATCAAGACCGACTGAACCTGCCACACCAATTCTCATGGGTGGATTTAACTACACCAAATCAGGTTTTAGTTAAAGGAATCGCCACATGCACAAGAACCTTGTGCATTGGGATTGTCGATTGTGAAGCCTTGCTTCTCGATGGTGTCTACGAAGTCGACGGTTGCACCCATCAAATAAGGATCTGACATCTTGTCGACTACGACCTTGACTGAACCAAATTCACGGGTGATATCGCCCTCTTGGTTGCGATCATCAAAGTAAAGCTGGTAGCGAAGACCGGAGCATCCACCTGGCTGAACAGCTACGCGAAGATAGAGGTCATCACGACCTTCTTGTGCAAGCAGTGAAGCAACCTTCGCAGATGCTGCATCGGTAAGTGCGATGCCTGTAGTGAGGTTAATTGGCTGGCTTGTCTCTGTAGTCATGTGCGAAAGAATACTCGCGTCGGGTTGCTGTTGCGACTTCAAACCAGCGAGAATGTCCCTATGTCATCACTCACAGAGCTACTCCTCCTCGGCCAGGCAAGTGACCTCGCCTCTGAGCGTGGTGTCTCCTGCACGGGTGAACTCCCCTCTGCCAGCGATCCAAGCCTTGTGGCGAGAGCAAAGGCGGCCAAGGCAGCACTAGGCGATCGCGCTCTCATCCTTGGCCATCACTATCAGCGCGATGAGGTAATCGCCTTTGCCGATATCACCGGTGATTCATTCAAGTTAGCGCAAGCAGCCGCTGCTCAATCAAGTGCGGAATACATCATCTTCTGTGGTGTTCACTTTATGGCCGAGAGCGCAGATATTCTCACTGGCCCTCATCAGAAAGTTATCCTTCCTGATCTAGCAGCTGGATGCTCAATGGCAGATATGGCGACCGCATCTCAAGTTCAGCAGTGTTGGAGTGATTTAGAGAAACTCGGCATCGCATCCCAGACCGTTCCTGTCACATATATGAATTCATCTGCTGCAATAAAGAGCTTCACCGGAGAACACGGTGGAACCATCTGCACCTCATCAAATGCAGAGAAGACTCTCCGTTGGGCTTTTGGAAAGGCAGAGAAAGTTCTCTTCCTCCCCGATCAAAACCTTGGACGAAACACTGCAGTGATTGATTTGGGAATCTCACTCGATGAGTGTGTCGTGTGGAATCCATGGAAGCCACAAGGCGGCCTTACTGAAACCGAGATACGTAGCGCCAAGATAATTCTCTGGCGCGGCCACTGCTCTGTCCACGGTCGCTTTACAGCTGACTCCATCGCAGAATTTCGCCAACGAATCCCAGAGATTCAAGTAATTGTTCACCCTGAGTGCCAACATGAGGTTGTGAAGGCTGCAGATGTTGTGGGAAGCACTGAGAAGATTATTAAGACAGTCTCAGAATCACCGGCCGGAAGCCAGTGGGCAGTGGGTACCGAGCTCAATCTCGTATCTCGCCTTGCTGCCGCTAATCCCGATAAGAAGGTTTACTTCCTCGATCGCACTGTCTGCTACTGCTCAACGATGAACAGAATTGACCTTCCTCACCTAGTCTGGGCTTTGGAATCGCTCGTTGCAGGCAAGGTTGTCAACGAAATCAAAGTTGATTCACAGACGGCGCGTTATTCAAAGTTGGCGCTTGAGCAAATGCTCGCCCTATAGTTTGGCCATGAGTCAGACTCCGAACGAATCTCAGAAAAAAGGTCGCCCAACACCTAAGCGATCAGAGGCAACACAGAAGCGCCGTGCTCTAGCTCCCATTAAGACAAAGGAAGAGAAGAAGCGCGCACGTGAGGCTGCAAAGGCAGCTCGAATCGCAGCACGCGCTGCCTATATGCGCGGTGATGAGAGCGCCCTCCCATTGAGAGATAAGGGTCCAGTTCGTAAATTTGTCCGCGACTATGTCGACTCACGCCGCTCTGTTGGCGAGTACTTCCTACCGATTATCTTCGTTGTTCTATTACTCACCATGATTCCGACAAAGACCACAACAAATTCTGAGGGACTTCAGCAGATTCCGATGACTCAGGTCATATCGATTTCAATCATGTATTCCGTGCTCTTAATCTCGGTTCTCGATGGAATCCGCCTCAATCGCAAGATTCGTAAATTAGTTCAGGCGAAGTTCCCTGGCACTTCAACTAAGGGCCTTGGCATGTATGGCTGGCTTCGTTCGACTCAGATGCGTCG
>JBEEOC010000025.1:0-10853 GCA_041191845.1 Actinomycetota bacterium
GTCGATGGTTCAAGTCCATCTAGGCCCACCCCGCACTAACAACGGGGACCTAGCTCAATTGGTAGAGCACCGCCTTTGCAAGGCGGGGGTTAGGGGTTCGATTCCCCTGGTCTCCACTGAAAAGCCCACCGTATGGTGGGTTTTTTATTATCACTTCCAGATAGAGCAGCGATTGGAAAATAAATGGCAACAGCAACTTTGCATACAACCCTCGGCGACATCGTCATCGAGCTCTTCCCAGACCATGCACCAAAGACAGTCAAGAACTTCACAGATCTTGCAACAGGTGCAATTGAATGGACTCACCCAGCAACTGGCAAGAAGACAAATGAGAAGCTCTACGACGGCACCGTCTTCCACCGCGTCATCAGCGGATTTATGATCCAAGGTGGAGACCCACTCGGCCAGGGCTTTGGTGGCCCAGGTTATTCATTTGCCGATGAGTTCCATGGAGAGCTGCAGTTTGATCGCCCATACATCCTTGCGATGGCAAACTCCGGACCAAACTCAAATGGTTCACAGTTCTTTATCACCGTTGCACCAACAACATGGCTCAACCGTAAGCACACAATCTTCGGTGAGGTTAAGGATGCAGCATCACAGGCTGTGGTCGACAAGATTGCAACAGTGCCAACTGGTGCAAACGATAAGCCAGCTACACCAGTTGTAATCAATAGCGTCACTATCGCCTAACGGTTAGATAATCGGCTGAGATACATCATGAAGATTAGGAAGCCACAGAGCACCGTACTCACATTGATAACGGTGATCTGTGGCTTCTATCTTTGGGAGCTTATTGATCCTGCAATTATTAACACCCTAGCTCTCGGCAATATCGATTATCTCCGTTACACGAATGAGTGGTATCGCCTCTTCACCGTAGCTCTCCTTCATGACACATCGAGCACGATTCCATTCCACTTAGCTTTCAATATGATGGTCCTCCACCAGCTGGGAACACCGCTGGAGTATCTCTTTGGTAAATCACGCTTCTTGGTCATTTTCCTCGCCTCACTCCTTGCTGGATCGATGACATCAGCGCTCTTCATGTCACCTACCAGCTACTCAATTGGCGCATCGGGCGCTGTCTTTGGCCTCTTCGGCGCATTTATCGCAGCCGAGAAGTATTTAGGGGTGGAGGCAAAGAGCATCTATGTGATCGTGGGAATTAACTTCGCGATCGGATTCACAATCGGTGGAGTCGACTGGCGAGCCCACCTCGGTGGCCTTATCGGCGGCTACTTGATTACGAAGTTACTGCTCCGCCTTAACGCTGCGAAGTAGTACCTGAGCAACATCTAATACCTCAACATCGCTCTGACGGGCAGTCATGCCATCGCCGACCATGATTCGGCAGAATGGACAGGCAACTGCAACCTCAGGAGCTCCAGTCTCAATCGCCTCATCGACGCGGTTGAGGTTGATGCGAGATCCGAGAGTCTCCTCCATCCACATGCGACCACCTCCACCACCGCAGCAGAATGAACGCTCTTGATTACGTGGCATCTCTTCAATGTCACACCCTGAAGCTTCAAGGAGTTCACGTGGTGGTGCATAGATCTGGTTATGGCGACCGAGGTAGCAAGGATCATGGAATGTGATCTTCTGATCTGCCTTATGAGGTGAAGTCTTGAGCTTTCCTTCTCTTACCAATGTGTTGAGAAGTTGTGTGTGGTGGAGCATCTGGAGCTCATAGCCACTCTGCGCATAATCCTTACCAATTGTGGTGAAGCAGTGAGGGCAGGTAACAACAACCTTCTTCACACCGCGATTACCAAATGTCTCTTTAAAGGTCTCGATATTTTCAGCTGCCAAGATTTGGTAGAGGAATTCATTTCCAGCGCGACGTGCTGGATCTCCGGTGCAGGTCTCGCGCTTTCCAAGGACTGCGAAGTTCACACCAGCCATATGGAGAAGTTCAGCTACAGCCTTTGTTGTCTTCTTTGCACGCTCTTCATATGCGCCAGCACAGCCAACCCAGAAGAGATACTCCACTTCCTCTGGAAGTTCGCCGCTGACAACGCGAACCGGGAAGTCACACTCTGCAATCCAACCTTCACGATCTTGCTTATTAGCACCCCATGGGTTGCCAGCCTTTTCAAGGTTGCGGAATGTTCCACCGAGCTCTGTTGGAAACTCTGATTCAACGAGAACTTGGAAGCGACGCATATTGGTGATGTGATCTACATGCTCGATATCGACTGGGCACTCATTGACGCATGCACCACATGATGTGCAGGACCAGAGAACATCTTGTGAGATAGGCGCTTTATCGCCAACTAAATTCTCAGTGTCTACTACCTTCGCCATCGCATGATCACGCATCGCCATGATCAGTAACTTTGGTGAGAGTGGCTTCTCAGTATGCCAAGCAGGGCATTGAGATTGGCAACGGCCGCACTCAGTACAGCTCGTCATATCGAGAAGGCCCTTCCAGGAGATATCTCCGCGGGTTCCGAGGCCAAAGACATCATCTTCTGCCGGATCTTCAAAGTTAATTGGTTTTCCATGAGAGAGCATCTCAGGGAGCGCACCAAGTGATGGCTTATCGATATTGCGCTTGAAGTAGATATTGAAAAATGCGAGGAAGCGGTGCCAGGCAACGCCCATTGTGAGATTTGATGCGATCACAATAAACCAGAGCATCGAGACAAATATCTTTAGCGCTGCAACAACCACAATTGCATTCTCAATTGATGCAACCGACCACGACGAGAAGTAGGAGACTGCCGGCCATGAGATGGCATAGCTCCAAGACCAGCTCTCTTCATTGAAGAGCGCTCCTTCAAGTCCGCGAAGTGCAATCACGCAGAAGACAACAGCCAAGATTGTTGCCTCAACATAGTAAGCGCGACCTTGGTTAGATCCTTCAAAACGTGAGGTGCGACCCTTATGGAAGAAGCGAGTTCCAATTCGGATTCCGATAAGTGTGACGATTCCAATTCCAGTAAGTGCTGCAATCACCTCTGAGAGAAGTTCGTAGCCAACAAAGTGGCCGATGATCGGAAGAGCAAAGTCTGGTTGAATCAATTGTCCGTAGGCGGTGACGAGAGTTCCAAAGAGAGCGCCGAAGCCAACCATGACAAACCAGTGTGCGATTCCTGTGCCGGTGAAGTTGAGCATCTTGGTATGGCCAAGTACCTCTTTGAGCATATTCTTTGTTCGCGCTGCGCGATCGCCTGAACGAGTGGGATCTGGTTGCTGCGCCTTATAGAGCGAGATCAGTTGACGAACTCTGATGGCAAAGAGGCTCACTGCAACAATGGTGAGCAGATATGAGAAGACGGCTAATGCGAACATAACCGCAAGGGTAAACCTACTGGTGAGTTATTTTGAAGAGCTGGAGAGTGATTTAGCGCCACTTTGTCGCGAGCGAGAAGCCGACCGCGATAAAGCTAAATCCAATGATCATGTTCCAAGCGCCGATTCCTGAGATAGGAAAGCGAGTCTGGCTCACATAGAAGATAACGATCCAGAGGAGGCCGATGAGGAAATTAGCGACCATAACAGGAGCAAGCCATGATGGGCTCTCTGTTGGTCCGGTCTCAACAGCGTGAACCTGCTCTTCGTGAGCGTGCTGCTTCTGAACCTTCTTACGCAATTTCGACTTTGGCATAGGGCATAGATTACAGGACAATTAAGCCGTGGCCCGCATCCTCGTCGTCGATAACTACGACTCCTTCGTCTTCAACATCGTGCAATATCTTGCGCAGTTGGGGGCTGAGTGCACCGTGGTTCGTAACGATCAGGTTGAGGCAGCCGAGGCCGGTAAGTATGACGGCGTTCTCATTAGCCCAGGCCCTGGCACCCCCGATAAGGCTGGGGTATCGATTGCAATGATTGGCTACTGTGCAGAGCGCTCCATCCCACTCTTTGGGGTCTGCCTTGGCCATCAGGCAATTGCGGAGGCATTTGGTGCAACTGTCTCACGCGCACCAGAGCTCTTACATGGCAAGACTTCTATTGTTCATCACAATGGAAAGGGCGTTATGGCAAATCTGCCAACGCCTTTCACCGCAACCCGATATCACTCACTCGCAGTTGAGGTTGAGACTGTTCCCGATGTTTTAGAGGTAACAGGCACGACAGATTCGGGTGTGATCATGTCGCTGCGCCATAAGAGCCTTCCGATTGAAGGAGTGCAATTTCATCCAGAGTCTGTCTTAACAGAGCATGGACATAAGATGCTCGCAAACTTCTTGGTTCAATGCGGTGATGCAGGTGCGCTCGCTAAGGCAGAGGGTCTCTCACCTGTAATCAATAAGTAAATTACGGCTGCTTATTGATAGTAATCGTTACTGAATTACCGATTGTCTGCGTTGTTCCAGCAGCCGGTGCTTGGCGAATAACAACTCCAATTGGTTGTGCTGCGTCAAAATCATAGAACTCTTTAATGAGGAATCCTGCCTGGATAAGAAGGGTCTTGGCTTGGATCGCTTCCACCCCAATCAATTCTGGAACAACAACTTCACCGCTTGCAATGGTGAGAATAACTCCGCTTCCTGCAGTGGTTACGGAGCCAACTGGTGGTGAAACATCAAGGACTGTTCCTTGTGGTTTATCCGATGGAGCAGCGATTGTTTGAGAGACGGTAAGACCAACTGCAGTGAGAGCTGCGCGAGCATCAATGAGCGCCATGCCGACCAGATCATCAGGAACTATCGCATCACCTGGTCCATCTGAGATGGTGAGGATGATTGATGAACCGAGCGGCGCATGTGTTGTCGCAAGTGGGCTCTGGCTAGCAACACGATCTTTAGGGATTGAGCCATCGTGAGCGCGCTTAATAGTAATGATATAGCCATCGAGGAGCTCACGGGCTTGGGCTTCAGAGAGGCCCACCACATTAGGAATAAGTGGACCAGAGTCTTGCGTGCCACTGAGAAGGAATCCAGTAATGGAGAGAGCGATAGCGGCGAAGAATGAACCGCCATAGAGGAGTGCGCTACGACGGGTGAAGAAGGGCTTTGCTGCAATCTTTGCAGTGACGGCGCGACCTTGGTGGAGGTTGAGGAGATCATCGAGCATCGATTGCGCACTCTGATAACGATCTTCTGCCTTCTTAGCGAGTGCAACTTTCAAAATCTTATCTACATCAGCAGGAAGGTCAGGTTGGATTGAACGCGCTGATGGAACTTCACCGGAGACATGTTGATATGCGATTGAGACCGGTGTCTCGCCACTAAATGGTGGTTGACCTGTGAGAAGTTCAAAGAGGACGCAGCCAGTTGAGTAGATATCGCTACGCGCATCAGCAGAATCACCAACAGCTTGCTCAGGTGAGAGATATTGCGCTGTTCCCACCACATTCCATGTGCTGGTTAATGTCGCACCGAGATCGTCCATCGCACGCGCGATACCAAAGTCCATAACCTTCACATCACCATTGTGTGCAATCATCACGTTTGCTGGCTTGATATCGCGGTGCACGATATTTCGCTGGTGTGAGTATTCAAGGGCTGCGAGAACTTGTTCAACAATTGATAGCGCTGCCTCTAGAGAAACGCGTTCACCTTGATGGATAAGTGAGCGCAAGGTTTCGCCTGATACGAGCTCCATCACAATATAAGGAGCTGGATCTTCGCCTGAGTCATAGACCGCAACGATGCCAGGGTGGTTGAGACCGGCAGCAGCCTTCGCCTCTTTTCTAAAGCGCGTTACAAATGCAGGATCCTTCGCTAAATCGCTACGAAGAATCTTTACAGCAACTTCACGAGAGAGGCGCTGATCTTGGGCGATATAGACATCTGCCATGCCGCCAGTGCCGATCATCTCACCAAGGAGGTAGCGATCACCGAGGAGCTTTGCAATCACTTTGCTGCTCCTAACAAGGTAAGTGGCTCTTGAATATCGTTAGCGAGGATATCGGCAACTATGACAGTCACATTATCTGGCGCACCATTGATATAGGCGGCATCCACGAGCGCATCGACTGCTGCCCCACGTGCTTTGCCCTTGAGGATCGATTTAATCTCTTTATCGCCCACCACATTGGTCAACCCATCGCTGCAGAGCAGGAATCGGTCATCTACCTTCACCTCATAGATAGAAAGGGATGGTTGATTCCGCCCATCTCCCATCAATACATGGGTCAAGACTGAACGCTGAGGGTGGGTTGCAACATCTGCCTCAGTGATGCTTCCTTGATCTAGGAGCTCTTGAATAACTGTGTGATCAGTTGTTAATTGCTCAAATGAGTTTCCACGAAGGCGATAGATACGTGAATCTCCCACATGCATCGCAGCGACACCATCGTTACGTAAGAAAAGGCAGGAGAGAGTTGTTCCCATTCCAGAGAGCTCTGGGTTTTCAATTGCATACTCTGAAATAGTCGCATCGATAACAAGGAGTGTGGAGGAGAAGAGGTCATCTGCGGATTCAATATCGACATCGTGATTGGTAAAGACCTCTGACTCCTTGGCAAGAGTTGTAATTGCAATACGCGATGCAACTTCACCCGCTGCATGTCCACCCATTCCATCTGCAACTGCAACGAGCGAACGAGATGTGAGAGCTGAGTCTTCATTGCCAGCGCGGACAAGACCGACTGCAGATTTCGCAGCGGTGGCAAAGTAGAGCGCGCTCATGTGCTCATCGTAATGGTCGAGAGGTGGAGAGCAATCGCCTTTGCTACCCTCACCCTTATGCTCATCTACGCACATCGCGGCGCCAGCGCTCAATACCCGGAGATGACCGACACCGCATACCTTGCAGCAGTTGAGCAGGAGGCCGATGGTTTCGAATGCGATCTTCGTTTGAGCCGCGATGAGGTTCCTCTCCTCTGGCATAACTCATCGATGATGGAGCGGGCAGGAAATCCTGGCTTGATTGCAGAGATGACCTTTGCCGAGATAAAGATTGCCTGTCCGCAGATTCTCACCCTCGATGATTTTCTTGATCTCGCACTCGCTCATAAGAAAGGTGTATTGATAGAGACAAAGCATCCGGTCATTAGCGGCAATAGAGTCGAAGAGATTGTGGTTGAGAGAATCCAAGAGAGAAAAGTCTTAGCTGAGATTGCCGTATCTGTGATGTCATTTAGTTGGAGCGCAGTAGAGAAGATGAAGAGATTGGATCCATCAATTCCCACAACATTTCTTATGGGTCCTCGAACTCTCTGGCCACAGGTGAGATTCTCATCAGCTCGTACCATCGCTCCGAGTATTGAGCAGGTGAGAAGAAATCCTGAGTTGGTAGGAAGAATCAAAGAGAGCGGGAGATCGGTGGCTATCTGGACAGTAGATGATGGCCGCGATGTTGAAATGTGCAAGGAATTAGGCGTAGATATTCTGATTACAAATACGCCGGCGCATGCACGTACTTTCCTTTAGTATCCTTAGCCAATGCACACATACGCCTATTTAGGACCTGCGGGTACCTTTACCGAGGCGGCGTTGAAGAAAATTGCTGGCGCAGATGATCTGCGAAATCCCTATATCAATGTCACTGCAGCACTCGATGCCGTTCGTGCGGGCGAGGCAGATTATGCGCTGGTGCCGATTGAGAACTCAGTTGAAGGTGTAGTCGCTCGCACGCTCGATGAGTTAGCAACCGGAACACCACTTACTATTGCAGCAGAGGTCACTCTTCCAGTGACCTTTGATCTGATGGCAAAGAGCGGTACCAAGGACATCTCTCGCATTGGTACCCACCCTCATGCCGAATCACAATGCCGCACATACCTCTCTACTCACTACCCACATGCAGAGATTGTTCCCACTAACTCAACAGCTGCTGCAGCCGAGCTCGTGGCTCAAGGTTCACTCGATGCAGCGATTGCATCCTCTGCAGCTGCCGAAAACTTTGGATTAGAGATTCTCGCCTCCGATATCGGTGATAACCAGGTCGCGGTAACGAGATTTATCGCAGTTCAGAAGCCGGGCTTTATCCCAGAGGCGACCGGCCACGATCGCACCTCGCTCGTCGTCTATATCGATATCGATCACGCGGGAGCCCTCCTTGAGATCCTCTCGGTCTTCGCTAAATATGAGGTAAACCTGACTTTTATCCAGTCGCGTCCAACAGGTCGCGAGCTCGGTCACTACCATTTCATCATTGATGTTGAGGGCCATATCAACGATAAGGCTGTCGCTGCGTCGATGGATGATCTCCGCGAGATCTGTGACGACATTAGATTCCTAGGTTCATACCCACGAGAGGCACGTTGATGATTGATATTAAGTTCTTGCGAGAGAACCCAGATGTTGTTCGCGCATCTCAAAAAGGTCGCGGCGAAAACGTTGAGCTGGTTGATCAGATCATCGCAATCGATGAGATTAAGCGCGCCGCCATCAATGAATTTGAACTACTGCGCCAAGAGCAGAACACGCTCTCTAAGAGCGTCGGCGCGGCAAAGGGTGATGAGAAGGCTGCCCTACTTGCCAATGCAAAAGAACTAGCCGATAAGGTCAAAGCTGCAGATGCAAAGCGTGCAGAGGTTGAAGAACAGGCAAAGCAGCTCATCCTCCAGCTCTCAAACTTGCTCGATACCGAGGCGCCTATTGGTGGCGAAGAAGATTTCGTCACCATCGAACATATTGGGACACCACGCGATTTTGCTCGCGATGGCTTTGAACCACGTGACCATGTTGAGCTCGGCAAGTTACTTGGCGCAATTGATACAGAGCGCGGTGCCAAGGTTGCCGGTTCACGTTCTTACTACCTCACCGGTGCTGGCGCAATGTTGGAGTTTGCACTCGTTAACTATGCAATTCAATCTGCGTTGAAGAATTGTTTCACACCAGTCATTCCACCAGTCTTGGTTAATCCATCTGCGATGGAGGGAACAGGATTTCTTGGACAAGCTGCCGAGAATGTCTATCGGATAGAGAAAGATGATGTCTATCTAGTAGGAACATCAGAGGTTCCACTTGCTGCAATGCATATGGATGAGATCTTGCCGGCAGATAAGTTGCCACTTCGCTATGCCGGTTATTCATCATGCTTCCGCCGTGAGGCAGGAACATATGGAAAAGATACCCGCGGCATTATTCGCGTCCACCAATTCGATAAGGTGGAGATGTTCTCATTCTGTAAGCCAGAAGATGCCAAGGAAGAACATAAGCGACTCTTGCAGTGGGAGAAGGATTTCCTCAATGCGATGGAGATTCCATATCGTGTAATCGATGTCGCATCTGGCGATCTTGGATCTAGCGCAACACGCAAATTCGATATCGAGGCATGGATTCCAACTCAAGGTGCATACCGTGAAGTCACAAGTACCTCTAACTGCACTGAGTTCCAGGCTCGTCGCCTCAACATCCGTTATAAGGATGCAGATGGCACCAAGGCGATTGCAACTCTTAACGGAACTCTGGTGGCAATTCCACGCATGATTGTTGCGATTTTGGAGAACCACCAGAATGCTGATGGAACCGTCAATGTTCCAGCAGCACTCCAACCATTCCTCGGTAAATCTAAGTTAGAGCTCGTGTGACGAATTCACTTCGCCCTAAGCTGATCGCAACTGATCTCGACGGAACCATCGTCACCCACGATGGAGAGATTTCACAGCGCACCATCACCGCCTTTAAGAAAGCTCGCGATCTCGGTGTTGAGATCTTCTTCGTTACTGGAAGACCACCACGGTGGATGCCAGAGATTCGCGAAGCATTTGGTTTTGGAAGCGCCATCTGTGGCAACGGCGCGATGCTCTATGACTTAATGGGCGATAAAGTTTTAGAAGAGTGGTTGATTGAAGTTGCAGCTCAAGAAGAGACAGTTGTCAGACTCCGTAAATCGATTCCACAAGTCTCCTTCGCAGTGGAATCACATAATTACTTTCATCGCGAGAAGGCATATATTCCTCGTTGGGATGTTGGCTTAGACAATATTGGCGTTGAAAATATTGAAGAGGTATTGAAGTCGCCAGCGCTGAAGATGCTTGCTCGTTGCTCGCAACAGAATCTCTCATCCGATGAGATGTTAGAGATTGCAACGCGTGAACTCGATGGATTGGTAACAGTCACCCACTCCAATCCCCATGACTCACTCCTTGAAATCTCTGCCCTCGGTGTTTCAAAGGGTGCGACCTTGTCTCGGATGGCAGCTCGCCTCGGTATCGATGCTGCAGATTGCGTGACCTTTGGCGATAACCCAAATGACTTCTCAATGCTTGCTTGGAGTGGTCGTTCATATGCGATGTCCTCTGGCCATCCTGATGGAGCCAAGTACGCCAAGAGCATCGCTGGCGCCTGCGAGGAAGATGGCGTGGCAATTGCAATCGAGGCCCTCCTCGATCTGCCCACTGCCTAAGACCAGCTCGATGCTCTCCCTTAATTTTTGAAAAGCCCCTGACTTCTAGTAGCCTCTCCCACGGAGGACTCGCATAGCGGCCGAGTGCACCGGTCTTGAAAACCGGCAGGTGAAAGCCTCGTGGGTTCAAATCCCACGTCCTCCGCAGTAAGACGAAACCCGCCTCATGCACTGGGGCGGGTTTCGCACTTTCCCACCCCGTTCCACCCCTGCTCACCTTTGGCCATCTCTTCTCAGAGCCTGCCTGTGGTTGACTTCATAAGGCTTAAGCGGGCTCCCGTCTAGATAGTTCGCCCTAAGAAGCGCACACTTACACCTATTAATTGGCTAACTACTAGGCCAAAGGTGTCCTACAAGGGGAGTTCGCAATGTCCGGAGTCTTTTCTCCAACGCGCGCCAAGATCAAGGAGCGCACACTCAGAACAGATAAGTGGTGGTTAGAGCCTGCAATTACATTTGGTGTGCTCTTCTCATTCGTCATCTATGCAACATTTCGCGCATTTGAAGGTGACTTCTACTACGACCACCACCTGATCTCACCTTTCTATTCACCATGTCTCTCACAGGCATGTGTTGAAGGATCAACTCTCTTTGGTTGG
>JBEEOC010000026.1:0-8825 GCA_041191845.1 Actinomycetota bacterium
CACTCAATGGGAATGTCTCTCAAGGACTCACCAGCGGGCTTCGATCCATCACAACACCAGAACTACAACGCATCAGATGAAGACTTCGCTGACGCGGATCAGGCATAAGGGAGAAATAACAAATGCCAAAGCCAACTAAAGGTCCTCGTTTGGGTTCAGGCCCATCACATGAGCGCTTGATTCTTCGTACTCTTGCAGAGCAGCTCTTCGAGCACGGCAAGATCACAACAACAGAGGCGAAGGCTAAGCGCCTCCGTCCTTTGGCTGAGAAGCTCATCACCTTCGGTAAGAAGGGTGACCTCGCAGCACGTCGTGAAGTTGCAGCTCGCATCGCTAACAAGAGCGTTGTCCACCAGCTCTTCACAGTTATCGCTCCAACCTTCGCAAACCGCGAAGGTGGATACACACGTATTACAAAGATCGGTCCACGTAAGGGCGATAACGCTCCTATGGCAGTGATCGAGCTCGTTACAGATAAGTAATTCGTTACTTACCTTAATACGTAAACGTTTATGGCCGAACCCGCTCTCTTCCCAGAGGGCGGGTTTCGTCGTTTACGCCTCGATATCGCCTACGACGGAACTCAATTCTCAGGGTGGGCAGCGCAACCAGATAAGCGAACCATTCAAGATATGGTGGAAGAGGCGATCGCTCGCATCGTCCGCCATGATGTCGATTCGGTCGTTGCCGGCCGCACCGATGCTGGCGTTCACGCAACTGGCCAGGTAGTCCATATCGATGTTGCAGATGCTGCCTTTGAGCGCGATTTAACCTATAAAGATCTTCGCTACAAGCTCAATCGCATCCTCGATGAGGATGTGCGGATCATCAATATCTCTGATGCGCCAAGCGGTTTCCATGCGCGCTTTTCAGCGCTTCGCCGCTACTACACCTACAAGATTCTCGATGATAACCAGGTGATCACACCGGCCCAACGCTTTGATGTTGCCCCGTGGTATCGCCACCTCGATGAGAAAATCATGAATGAGGCATCAGCGCTATTACTTGGCACCCATGATTATGCAGCGTTCTGCAAATTTAAAGCGGGTGGAACAACTATCCGCACCCTTGAGAAATATCAGTGGGTGCGCACCGAAGATGGACTTCTCGTAGCTGATGTTGTTGCCGATGCCTTCTGTTACTCCATGGTGCGAAATCTGGTGGGAGCAATTGTCTGCGTAGCAGATGGTCGAAAGCCGGTGAGTTGGATATCTGAGCTCCTTGCCAATAAGGAGCGGGTCTCAGATTCACTTGTCTTCCCAGCGCGGGGTCTAACTCTCTATCGCGTTGATTATCCATCTGATGATCAACTCTTAGAGCGCGCCAGAGTGACCGTTGCCCGGCGTGGAGATTTATTCGATATGTATGGCCAATTAAAGGAGAAGAAGTAGATGGGCCATATCGATATCAATGGCGTTGAATATGCGCTCTCTGATGGGCGCGTTCTCCTCAACGATGTCTCATTTCGCGTGGGAGATGGAGCAAAGGTAGCTCTCATAGGTCCTAATGGATCCGGTAAGACGACGTTAATTCGCATGATCTGCGGCGATATCTCACCTGATGAGGGTCAGGTTGCTATTACAGGTGGCCTCGGTGTGATGCGCCAATTTATTGGCTCAGTCCGCGATGAGACGACTGTGCGCCAACTACTTCTTTCGGTTGCACCAAAGAATATTCGCGATGCAGCGGAGAAGGTTCTGACTACTGAGAAGTTGATGACTCAAGAAGATACCGAGAAATCCCAGATGGCATATGCCCAAGCGATTATTGAGTGGGGCGATGTTGGGGGATATGAGTACGAGGTTATCTGGGATGTCTGCTGCACTGAGATGCTCGGCAAAACCTTTGATGAAGTTGCAGATCGCTTGGTGAGCACTCTCTCTGGTGGTGAGCAGAAGAAGTTGGTGGTTCGCGCCTTGTTGGAGGGGCCAGAGGAGGTCCTCCTACTCGATGAGCCAGATAACTATCTCGATGTTCCTTCCAAGCGCTGGCTTGAGAAGGTAATCAATGAGACGAAGAAGACCGTCTTCTTTGTAAGCCACGATCGAGAACTATTAGAGAACACCGCAACGAAGATTGTCGCGCTCGAACAAGGAATTACCGGCAATACCGCATGGGTTCATGGCGGAAAGTTCTCTACCTGGCACGATGCGCGCAAAGCACGTAATGCGCGTTTTGCTGAGATGTTGCTGCGCTGGGAGCAAGAGCATGAGCGATTGATTCAATTGGTGAAGACTCTGCAGGTTCAAGCAGCTATCTCACCTGATATGGCAAATAAATATCATGCGATGCAGACTCGTCTTCGCAAGTTTGAAGAGGCGGGAGCTCCCGTTGCGCCTCCGATTGAGCAAGATGTGAGAGTGGGACTTAAAGGTGGTCGCACGGGGCTTCGCGCGCTCACCTTCGAAAACGTTGCCATTGAGAATGGCTCAGGTGAATACCTCACCAAACCATTTAACTTTGAAGTCTTCTTCCAAGATCGCATCGCTGTTCTTGGTAAGAATGGAACCGGTAAGTCGCACTTCTTTAGATTGATTTCTGGTGAAGATATGAAGTACACCGGCACATTCAAGTTAGGTGCTCGCGTTGAAGTTGGTTACTTTGCACAGACTCATGCTCATCCAGAGTTTGAAGGAAAGACTCTCCTTGAGATCTTGTGGGAGATGCACTCTCTCCAATTAGGCCCTGCGAAATCTGTTTTGCGTAAATATGAGATCGATCAGCAGGCAGAGCAGAAATTCACATCGCTCTCAGGTGGTCAGCAGGCTCGCTTTCAGATCCTCCTCCTTGAGCTATCGGGGGCGACCTTGCTCCTGCTCGATGAGCCGACCGATAACTTGGATTTAGCCAGCGCTGAGAGCTTGGAGCGAGCCCTCGATGCCTATGAGGGGACAGTTCTGACCGTCACCCATGACCGCTGGTTTACGCGTGGATTTACCCGATTTCTCGTCTTTGGCGACGATGGCCAGGTCTATGAGAGCCCGGAGCCAGTGTTTTAGGCCGATTTTGACCCTGCCCCGAGGGGCAGGTAAAGTTCAACCCCTGCGCCAGTAGGCGCCGAAGTATCCAAAACGAAGAAAAAGAAGGTATAGAAGCATGCGTACATATAGCCCAAAGGCAGGCGACGTCGTCCGTAAGTGGCACGTTATCGATGCACAGGATGTTGTGCTCGGTCGTCTAGCAACCCATGCTGCGACTCTTCTTCGTGGAAAGCATAAGGCGACCTTCGCTCCACATATGGATATGGGTGACTTCGTCATCGTAATCAATGCAGAGAAGATCGCGCTCTCAGGTTCAAAGACAACAACAAAGTTTGCACACCACCACTCAGGATTCCCAGGCGGTCTTACATCGACTGTCTACGGCGAACTCCTTGAGAAGCACCCAACACGCGCTGTTGAGAAGGCGATCAAGGGAATGCTTCCTAAGAACCGCCTCGGTCGTGAGATGGCAGGAAAGCTCAAGGTCTATGCAGGCCCAGAGCATCCACATGCAGCACAGGCTCCAGTTCCATATGTATTCAACCAAGTTTCACAGATCATCAAGTAAGGGATAAGAAAAATATGTCAGATACAACTTTCGAGCTTGATGAGAACGAGATTCCAACTTCTTACTCTTCTTCAACACCAGCACCAGCTACAAACCGTAAGGCAGTAACAGCACCAGGTGCTGGTACAGGTCGCCGTAAGGAAGCTGTTGCACGTGTTCGTCTCGTTCCAGGAACAGGCCGTTGGGTTGTTAACGGTAAGACTCTTGAGGCTTACTTCCCAAATAAGGTTCACCAGCAGCTCGTATCAGAGCCATTCCGCACAGTAGGTGCAGAAGGCACATACGATGTCTTTGCACGTATCAACGGTGGTGGAGTTTCAGGTCAAGCCGGCGCACTTCGCCTCGGCGTTGCTCGTTCACTTAACGAGATCGATCGTGAAGCAAACCGTCCAGCGCTTAAGAAGGCTGGATTCCTCTCACGCGATGCACGTGTTATCGAGCGTAAGAAGTACGGTCTGAAGAAGGCGCGTAAGCGTTCACAGTACTCAAAGCGTTAATCAAAACTTTTCAGCCAAGATTTCTCTACCGAAATCCCATTTGTTGCAAGGAGGTCCTACGTGGCTCTCTTTGGAACAGATGGGATTCGTGGTTTAGCGAACGGTTCTATTCTCACCGCAGAGACTGCGCTATCGGCTGCAGTTGCAGCAGCTCATATTCTCGTTGAATCATCGAGTAATTCAGGAAAGCGTCCACGGGCAATCGTTGGGCAAGACTCTCGCGCCTCGGGTGAATTCCTAGAGGCAGCCGTTGTTGCAGGCCTTGCCTCTGCCGGAGTCGATGTCTATCGAGTCGGAGTATTGCCAACACCTGCAATCGCATATCTCGTTGCATCTACTGGAGCTGACCTCGGTGTGATGATCTCTGCCTCTCACAACCCAATGCCAGATAACGGAATCAAGTTATTTGCTCGTGGTGGTGGAAAGCTCGATGATGCGATTGAGGCAGCTATTGAAAAGCGCATGGGTGAACCTTGGGAGCGACCAACAGGACGCGCTGTCGGTCGCATTGTCAATGATGAGAAGGCAGCTGCTGCCTATATCGAACATCTCTTGGCATCAGTGACTACACCACTTAAGGGATTGAAGATTGTCGTCGATTGCGCAAATGGCGCATCATCACACGTTGCACCTGCTGTCTATGAGAAGGCTGGCGCTACTGTCGTTGCCATCCATCACAGCCCTGATGGCTGGAATATCAATGAGAATTGTGGATCGACCCATCTTGAAGATTTGCAGGCAGCTGTTCTGCGCGAGGGTGCAGATTTTGGTATCGCCCATGATGGTGACTCCGATCGATGCCTCGCCGTTGATGGAAGTGGCGCTGTGATCGATGGCGATCAGATTATGACAATCCTCGGTATTGGATTTAAAGAGCGCGGCAAGTTAAAGAGCGAGACAATTGTTGCAACTGTGATGAGTAACCTCGGCTTCTTCCATGCAATGAAGAGCGCTGGCATTAATGTGATCACAACTGCTGTTGGCGATCGTTATGTTCTCGAGAAGATGCTTGAGGGAGATTACTCTCTCGGTGGTGAGCAGTCAGGCCACCTCATTATCCGTGAACATGCCGGCACTGGAGATGGAATTCTCACCGCGCTTGCACTCGCTCAAGAAGTTGTTCGCACCGGTAAGTCACTAGGTGAGCTGGCATCTGCGATGCAGCGCTTCCCTCAGGTCTTAATCAATGTCTCTGGCGTGGCAAAAGATAAGTTGGAGCAATCAACTGTTGTTGCAGCTGCGGTCAGCGATGCGCAGAAGCGACTGGGCGATGAAGGGCGGGTTTTGCTTCGCGCCTCTGGTACTGAGGCGCTCATTCGCGTGATGGTCGAAGCCTCAAGTGATAGCCTTGCGCAAGAGATCGCATCATCACTTGCTGCGGTTGTTAAGGCAGAACTGGGGATTTAATTCGTGTGCGGAATCGTGGGTTACACCGGACCGCAATCTGCCTTTACCCCCATCGTTGAAGGCCTTCGCCGCCTTGAGTATCGCGGTTATGACTCCGCAGGAATTGCACTCGGCACCGGAACTTCACTCTTTGTGGAAAAGCGCGCCGGAAAGCTCGCCAATTTAGAGAGCGCACTTCCAGCAAACCTTCCTACCGTTCACTCAGGTATTGGCCATACTCGTTGGGCGACCCATGGTGGTCCAACTGATCGCAATGCACATCCGCACTTAGATAACGAGGGAAAGCTCGCCGTTATCCATAATGGAATTATTGAGAATTACTCAGAGCTCAAGGCAGAGCTAGAGGCGCGTGGCCATAAATTTGAATCTGAAACTGATACTGAATCCGTGGCACACCTTCTCTCTGAGCTTCGCAGAGAGCATGGAGGAGATCTCACAGCCGCCATGCGCGCTGCCGTAAAGCGCCTTCGCGGCTCTTTCACACTTCTTGCAATCCATGCTGATGCGCCACAGACAATCGTTGGTGTTCGTCGCAATTCACCGCTCGTGGCAGGCCTTGGCGATGGCGAGAACTTCCTCGCCTCCGATGTTGCCGCCTTTATCGATTACACCAAGCGCGCTGTTGAACTTGGTCAAGATGAGGTTGTCACAATCTCACCCGAGGGTATTGCAATCTGCGATCTCGATGGCAAGCCATTGCCGCTACGTGAATATGAGATTACCTGGGATGCGGCTGCTGCACAGAAGGGCGGCTACGCCCACTTTATGTTGAAGGAGATCTTCGATCAGCCAAAGGCGATTGCAGATACTCTCATTGGGCGACTTTCCGATAATGACCAAGTTCAACTCGATGAACTCCATATGTCTGATGCTGAGATTAAAGATATTAAGCGCATCTCAGTTATCGCCTGCGGCACTGCATATCACGCAGGAATGGTTGCAAAGTATGCAATTGAGAAGTGGGCGAAGATTCCAGTCGATGTTGAGATTGCATCTGAGTATCGTTATCGCGATCCGATTGTTGATAAGAACTCACTCGTCGTTGCTATCTCACAATCAGGTGAGACGATGGATCTCTTGATGGCGGTGCGCCATGCAAAGGCATCTGGCGCTCGTGTCTTAGCGGTCTGTAATACAAACTCATCGACAATTCCACGTGAATCAGATGCTGTGCTCTATACCCATGCTGGCCCTGAGATTGCAGTGGCATCAACCAAGGCATTTCTCACTCAAATCGTTGCCGTTTACCTCATCGGACTTAAGCTCGCTCAAGTGCGCGGCACCCTTACCGATGCTCAAGTGCGCGGTCTCTATCACGAGATGTTGGAGCTACCAGGCAAAGTCGAGCAGATCCTTGAGACGATCGAACCGCTTCGAGAGCTCACACGTAAGTTTGTCTCCAATAACACCGTCCTCTTCTTAGGTCGTGGAATTGAGTATCCAGTAGCGCTCGAAGGCGCACTGAAGTTAAAGGAGCTGGCATATATCCATGCAGAGGGCTTTGCTGGAGGCGAGCTTAAGCATGGACCGATTGCCCTCATTGAAGAAGGCACTGCAGTTATTGCAATCTTGCCCCCAGCAGATGAACATCAACTCGATGAGAAGATGCTCAGCAATATTCAAGAGGTGAAGGCGCGCGGTGCTCGGGTAATTGTGATCGCAGCAGAGGGCGCGGAGGTGATCGGGGCAGAACACATCATCAGAATTCCAGTGGCATCTCCGCTCTTCCAACCAGTATTGGCAACTGTTCCACTCCAAGTATTTGCTTATGAGATTGCAGTTGCGCGAGGAACTGATGTGGATCAGCCTCGTAATTTGGCTAAATCTGTCACAGTTGAGTAGTGATGTTAGATAACCGCAGAAGACAGATGCGCCGTGCTCTTAAGTGGAGCGCGACTCTCTTTGCTGGTTTTCTCTTTGTCACACAGCAGGTTGTTACCTACGGCCCCATCACCGATATCGATGAGGCGCTCAGTGAGGCGAACCATCCGAAATTTAGGGGGATCTCAGCTTTTGTGATTAGACGCCTCGATGATTTAGGACTTCGTAGCGTCTCAGGTATTGCACTTCTTATCGTTGCGGTCTATATCTCTCGCCGCTTTAATACATGGCGACCAATCAACTTAGGAATTCTGGCATTTCTCTCACTCAATATTGTGGTGGGTGCATTTAAGTATGGCTTGGGAAGAACTAAGCCTCGCGTGGGAATTGATCTCTTACACGCCGGTGGAATGTCTTATCCGAGCGGCCATGCATCAAATGCAATCTTTATCTGGGGCGTAGTGGCTTACCTCATCTATCGCTATGCGCATGTCGACCGCTATCGGGGAAGAGTTGCAAGCGCCGGTGTGGCGACCCTGGCCCTGACCGTATGTGTTGTCTCACTTCTTCGGAATACACATTGGTTCTCTGACCTACTTGGTGGCCTCTTCCTAGGCGGAGCCTTACTTGTTCTGATTATCGCTATCGATCGATACTTTCCATCTGATAGTCAATTGCACTAACCTTCCGACATGATTGATGGAATCGGCATTGATGTAGTCGATATCAAGCGATTCCATGAATCCCTTGAGCGCACGCCAGGTCTGCGCGAAAAACTCTTCACTCCATCAGAATCTGCTCATAAGGATGCCTCCCTTGCTGCCCGATTTGCAGCGAAAGAGGCGCTCTATAAAGCGCTTAGTCCAGAACATGGTCTCTCGTGGCATGAGGCAGAGGTCATTAACCATCCCAATGGAAAGCCTGACTTTCTCTTCCGTGGGCAGATCGCAGATTTAGTAGATGGCGCAACGGTCCATCTCTCCCTTTCTCACGACGCCGGAATTGCATCTGCAATGGTGGTGATTGAGCGATGAGAGCAGAGGCGATAGTCGATCTCAGCGCTATTAAACATAATGTTGCGCTGCTGAAGGAGAGATCCGGGACAAAGCTCCTCGCTGTTGTGAAGGCTGATGCATATGGCCATGGATTAGTTCCTGTAGCGCAGGCTGCGGTGAGCGCCGGTGCAGATATGTTGGGCGTTGCGCTCTTAGAAGAGGCGATCACACTTCGTGAGGCCGGGGTAACTGCTCCGATCTTGGCATGGTTGGTGCAGCCAGGTTCTGATTACAAGAAGGCGATCGATCTCGATATTGATCTCGCCGCTGGTTCATTGAAGGCGCTCCGTGAGATTCAAGCAGCATCGCAAAATAAGAAGGCGAGTGTTCATCTAGAACTAGATACCGGGATGACACGTGGTGGATTCCTAGGGGAGTGGTCTGAGATTGATGCAGATGATGTTGCCGGTCTTGAGATTGTCGGTGTCTTCTCACACTTTGCGCGGGCAGATGAACCAGAGCAGGAGCAGAATGCGCAGCAGCTTGAGAGATTTAC
>JBEEOC010000027.1:0-13391 GCA_041191845.1 Actinomycetota bacterium
GCGATAGAAAGTCCTAAACCTGTTCCCCCACGAACACGGGCTCGTGATGGGTCTGCGCGCCAGAATCTATCGAATACTCGAATGAGTGATGATTCATCGAGGCCACTTCCAAAGTCGCGCACACCTACGGCAACTTCAGTTGGCGTGGTCTTAATTTGAATCTCAATAGGAGTGCCATCGCAGTGATCGAGAGCGTTGGATAAGAGGTTTCGCATGATTCGCTCAACTCGGCGCATATCAGCCTTCACTGAAACGGTTGAGCTATCAGATTTCGTTGAAACGCCAGAAGTCTTCTCATCGCTATCAATTCCAAGATCATGAACGGAGCGCTTAATCAGTGCAATCAGATCAAACTCAACTGGCTCTAGCACGGCAACTTCTGCATCGAAGCGACTCACCTCGAGAAGGTCTTCAAGTAGTCGCTCAAAACGATCTAACTGCGCCACGAGCAACTCCGCACTGCGACCAACAGGTGGCTCAAATGATGTGCGATGGTTATAGATAACTTCTGAGGCCATACGTAGTGTGGTCAATGGTGTGCGAAGTTCATGAGAGACGTCAGATACAAAACGTTGTTGCACGCGAGAGAGATTCTCTAGGCGTGTGATCTGCTGCTCAATCGAAGCCGCCATATCGTTGAAGGAGTGGCCTAATGTTGCCAATTCATCCTTGGACGTAATGGGAACACGTAGATCAAAGCTGCCTTGGGTAAATTGCTTGGCAACAGAGGCTGCTTCACGCACTGGCCGAACAACTTGGCGCACCACAAGCCAGGTAATGAGTGCAATGAGGAAGATGAGAGCAAATCCTGTTATCAAAAGAGAATTTGTGACGAGCGACAATGTGGATGCTTGATCAGCAAGCGAGAAGACCACATACATCTCATAACGTCCACCACCTGGAATATCGAGTCGATTTCCAACAAAAAGAGATTCCACGCTATCGCTGGCGGAGTAGCGCAAGGTGCCATACTCATATTGAAGACTCGACTCTTTCACAATCTTCTCGCGCACGCTCTTCGGGATTGATTCAATCAGCGCGCCATTGGATGCCATCTCATAAGACGTTTTGAGCGTTTTAGTCGTTGGAGTCTTCACAATCAAGACTTCTCGTCTTTGATCCTTAACTCCTTGAGTTGTTGCCTCAACAACAATTTCAGCGAGAATCTTCTTTCTCTCTTCAACAGACTGTCCTTGAGAGATAAGGAGCTGATACTGGGCATTGAAGAATGCCAATCGAGCTTCCGCTAGAGATGAGTTGAGGTTTACCGAGCGAATACCGTCAGAGAGGCGGGAATTGAGGGCAGATCCCGTCAACCAGACAACGCCGAGTGAGAGTAAGACTGTTGATGTAACAACCTTGGCTCCCAGTGAGCGCTGAAAGGCAAGACGAAGTCTTGTCATTCTAGGAAGTGCCGCCTGCCTTATATCCAACGCCGCGAACCGTCATCACAATCTCTGGATGCTCTGGGTCGTGTTCAATCTTTGAGCGCAGGCGTTGAACGTGAACATTCACTAGGCGGGTATCTGTCGAATGACGATATCCCCACACCTCGCTCAAGAGCGCATCTCGAGTGAAAACTCGACCTGGATCTTTAGCAAGTGCCACGAGGAGATCAAACTCAAGTCGAGTCAGGGTGATCTTTGTTGAACCACGGTGGACTTCATGTGCTGTCACATCGATAGTGAGATCTCCGATTGTGAGAACCCCAGTGACATCGGCATTGGTGCGACGTAGACGAGTTCTAATGCGAGCGATCAACTCTGCCTCATCACGGAATGGCTTCTGCATGTAATCATCTGCGCCAGCTTCAAGTCCGCGAACGATGTCGAGGGTCTCGCCTTTGGCGCTAAGCATCACGATCGGCACAACTGACTCTTTACGAATCAGTGTGCAGACCTCGATGCCATCTATTCCTGGAAGCATCACATCGAGAAGGACGAGATCTGGAGGGTTATTTCTAAACGCCTCCAGAGCCTCATCTCCTCGATTGACGAGATCAACATCAAAGCCAGAACTTGTTAGAACAATTCCCAGCATCTCTGCAAGATCTAGATCGTCATCGACGACCAGGATTCGAGCCATTTAGGAACCGTGCTCCCAAGAGTTCAAGTAGAGCTCCTGTGCAGGTGTAAGCGTGTCGATATTTCCACCCATTGACTTGAGCTTGAGTGAAGCAACTTCCTTATCAATATATGAAGGAACGTTGTGAACGCCTGCAGGAAGATTCTTCGCCTCCTTAACGAGGTATTCAGCTGTGAGAGCCTGATCTGAGAACGACATATCCATCACAGATGCTGGGTGGCCTTCAGCTGCACCAAGGTTGACCAAGCGACCTTCTGCGATGAGAAGGAGGCGACGGCCATCAGCAAGTACGTACTCATCTGTCTGGTGGCGCATCTTTGCATTCTTTGTCTTTGCATTCTGCTCAAGCCATGCCACATCGATCTCAATATCGAAGTGTCCTGAGTTAGCCATGATCGCGCCATCCTTCATTACTGCGAAGTGCTCATCACGAAGAACATCACGGTTACCAGTAACTGTAATGAAGACATCACCAATCTTTGCTGCCTCTGTCATTGGCATAACACGGTAGCCCTGCATCATTGCATCGAGAGCCTTAGTTGGATCAATCTCTGTGACGATGACATCTGCGCCCATACCCTTTGCGCGCTCTGCAACGCCCTTGCCGCAATATCCAAAGCCAGCAACAACGAGGACTCGTCCTGCAAGGAGGAAGTTAGTCGCACGGAAGACTGCATCGAGTGTTGACTGTCCTGTTCCAAAACGGTTATCAAACATGTGCTTGGTATCGGTGTCATTAACAGCGATCATTGGGAATGTCAGGGCGCCATCCTTAGCCATCTGGTTAAGGCGAATAACGCCAGTTGTTGTCTCTTCGCAACCGCCTGAGATATTTGGAAGTAGTTCGCGACGAGTTGTGTGGAGTGTGTTGACGAGGTCGCAACCATCATCGAATACTTGGTGTGGCTCAATATCGAGAGCTGCATTGATATGTGCGTAGTAGCCATCGCGATCAACGGCATTACGTGCAAATACTGAGATTCCATACTCGTGAACGAGAGCTGCCGCTGTGTCATCCTGAGTTGAAAGTGGGTTTGAAGCACAGAGAGCGATCTCTGCACCGCCGGCCTTGAGCACGCGCATAAGGTTTGCTGTCTCTGTTGTGACGTGCATACATGCTGAGATGCGAACGCCAGCAAATGGCTGGGTCTTCTCAAAACGCTCACGAATCTGGGCAAGGACGGGCATGTTGCGCTCTGCCCACTCGATGCGCTTGCGACCAGCAGCCGCTAGAGATGCATCTGCAATATCGTGCTTTGGAATAGTGGTAACTGACATTTCTATATCTCCCTCAATAGGCCCCAAAACGGTGGCTCTTCTATTTTTTCGCTTGACCTTCGGCGTAGGGCTCTACTGTGCTGATCGGCTATGGGAATAGATTACTAGGACAATGCAGGAAAGGCAGAATTAGAGGTTATCCCCGAATAGTGTTGAGAATGGCATCGCGGAGAGAGGCCATTTCCTGCTCAGTCGTAGCCTCAACGTTGAGTCGAAGGAGAGGCTCTGTATTTGAGGCGCGCAAGTTAAACCACCACGTATCGCCTGTAACAGTCAAACCATCGAGGCGATCTAGTTCAACCCCTTCAATTGCACCATACTGATCTTCAATTTTCTTGGTCGCAGCTACCGCGTCAGAGACAGTTGAATTGATTTCACCGCTTGATGAATAACGATTAAATGGAGCAAAGAGAGATGAGAGAGGAACATCTTTCTCACCAAGAGCTGCAATCGCATGGAGAGCAGCTAACATTCCAGAATCTGCACGCCAGAAATCACGGAAGTAGAAGTGTCCTGAATGCTCGCCACCAAAGACGGCACCGGTCTCAGCCATTAACTTCTTAATGTAAGAGTGACCAACACGTGAACGAACCGCCGTACCACCATGTTCTTCAACGACTTCCTTTACTGCCTTCGATGAGATCAAGTTATAGATAATCGTCGAGCCTGGGTGCTTTGCAAGCTCGCGCGTTGCAATCAAGGCAGTCAGGGCAGATGGATTTACCAGATCTCCCTTTTCATCGACTAAGAAGCATCGATCTGCATCACCATCGAAGGCAAGACCAATATCTGCCTTATGTTTAATAACTGCTGCTTGGAGATCGCGGAGATTCTCAGGATCAATTGGATTTGCCTCGTGATTGGGAAAAGTTCCGTCAAGTTCAAAATACATCTCAATTACTTCAGCGTTGAGTCGCTTAAAGACTGCCGGTGCAGTGTGGCCAGCCATTCCATTGCCGGCATCAATCACAATCTTCAGGGGACGCGTCTGTGAGAGGTTTACAAGTTCAAGGAGATGGCTCACATAATCTTCAAGCATCTCTTGCTTGCGCTCAACGCCAACCTGGCTTAGTGGAATAGGAGTTCCTTCGGTGGCATATTTCTCAATGAGCAAGAGCCCTGACTCTTTACCAATCGGACGCGCTCCGCTCAAACACATCTTGATGCCGTTATAGGCAGCTGGGTTATGGCTTGCTGTGAACATCGCACCTGGCAGATTCAACTTTCCAGCTGCGAAATAGAGCATATCTGTCGATGCTAAACCGATTCGAATGACATCTAACCCTTGTGATGTAACGCCCGCGCTAAATGCATCCGCGAGCTCCGGAGATGATGGGCGCATATCTTCACCAATAACAACTGTTCCTGGCTCGCGCTCTCCTTTGAGGAAATGAGCAAATGCGGCACCGACGGAAAAGGTGAAATCTGGTGTGATCTCGCCATCGACGAGACCGCGAATGTCATATGCCTTGAAAATTGATGCGCTCATGAAGTAATAGTAAGAGGTTTGCGCTTAAGAAGGAACTGCGCGGAGATGGCCGCGGCGACCGATATTTGGATTCTTTGACGTGGTGGATTCATCCGGCGTGCTCTGATGTGCTTTGGCAACTTCGCGGACAGCATCTGCAATTGCCATCAAATCATCTTCACTAGGTCCAGCACCCTCTGCATCATGAATCTCTCGCTCGACGGTCCAGCCATTAGGAACAGTCAATCGCGCTGCATGTCGCTCGCAGAGATCATATGCATGTGGCTCAGAGAACATCGCGATTGGGCCGAGAACTGCTCGCGACTCTGCATATATATAGGTAAGAGTCATTGTGGCAGCTGATCGGCAGCTGACTCGAGAACAGGGGCGACCTGCTAATGGACTCATGGAAGAAAGATTAGTGGGGGCAGGTGTGAAAGTTAGGGAATCAACACTCGAATATTTGAACGAGGTATTGAGGTGCGAGTAAGAACGCTTCCCGAAACGAGAGGGGCATATCCAATACCACTCTTTGATGAGATGAGAGCTGCGCCATATGTGCCGTCCGAGCTCTTTGTGATTTCAAATGTTCTGATGCGATCTGAGACTTGATAGGTCGCAATATCTGAACCTCGGACCACAATCTTGCGCTTCTGTCCCTTAATCGAGGTGAGCTCGATTTCAACGGCAATCTCTCCCCCGGTAAAGACGAGTGTTGGCGCAAGGCCAGTTACTGCATACGTTCCCTTAGTCAGCGCTGGGACCGGGGTGCTCCAGAGGAAGTCACTCTTCTGCTGCAACTTAGTTTTCGTAAAGACAGATGCAACAAAAGCTCGCTCTGAAGAGATGTGGAGAGCGAACTTTCCAGATTTCATAATCACGTCAAGTGGAAGATCAACAACTTTTCCAGCAGGAATCACCTTGCCGTCAATGCCGGCAGGTGCGAAGGTGCCATCGGTTGACTTAATCTCAACCTTAATTGCCGCCCCAACTTCACCTGGAATCAGAATACGTAGTGTGTGAGGAAGAGATGTATTACGACCAGTCTGCTGCGGAATGGCAGGAATCACTAAGCTCTTAGTGACGCTCTCCTGTGAGTTAACGGTGTCACCACCTAAAGCCTGCAAACCGCGGCCTCGCTCATCGGTGACAAAGGCGTTAATTCGCCCAGTCTGCGGCACAACATGAATTGCAATCGATTTCGCACCTGGCGCTAGCGTTGAGAGCTGAGCGGTAATAAAGGAGTTCGCCTTCACCGCAAAGCTCTGCTCTGCCTGAACGCCATTTTCGGTATAGACAGTGACTCCAACGAGCGCTCTTCCTAATCCGCTATTGACAAGGGTGAGCGCACCCTTTGAAGTGACATCTGCCGTCGCACCAACAAACCATTGCGAAGTAATTGGCGAGAGACAAGTAACAGCGCCAGCCCACACTCCAGTGCGAACCTGCCATGTTAAAGGGGTAATGGATTGGCCATCGATCACCGTTGCTTGAGAACTTCCAGCAAGTCTGCGTGAGCGAGAATCTTTAAAGACCATCGTGGCCACACCAGTCTTACGCACCTGCATCTTGGGAGATGGCAGAGATATCACCGAACTTTGGCCAGATTGATTAGGAGGACATACAACTGCCGGATAACTCTCCGAATACCGATTGCTCTTGGTCGTAAATGTCACGACATTTCCAAAGAGAATAACAACGAGGAAAGCTGCAGCCAGTTGGAGGGCGCGACTTCTCATCATGCCACCTCGCTATCTGCTAATTCACGCCTTCTACGTCCTGCAGGTAGAGCCATGACAATGCTTGTTACAAGCGCAATAAGGAAGAGTGAGAGCCAGGCGCGGCGACTTGTTCCATCGTGCAAGAAGATCACTTCTCCAGCTTCAAAGACTTTAAATTGTGGCAGGCCATATTTGCTCTCACTGCGTTCGAGTCGAACACCACCTGAGAGCGCTTGCCATCCCTGACTGTAATTCTCAGTCAAAGTAAGAGTTCCAGGGCCAGGAGCCTTAACCGCACCAAGCTCTACGGCGAGAACGCTCTCTTTGCCCTCGAAGTTGGTGAAGATTGCTCGTCCGGTAGGTTGTGCAACTTTCCAGACCGTTCCGGCATCAGTTGCCGATGCGCGATTAAATCCACCAAGCCCATCGATAGTTTGAATCAACTCTTGATGAGCCGGATTCTTCACAAATACATACTTGATACCAAATGCCGCAAAGACTTTTGAGCTACCAACGCCAGTGTTATCAATCAACCCTTCAACTGCACTTGTGATGAATGGGCTATTTTCGATCGCAATATCTGGCTGACCTAAAGTGATCTCACCACCGCGAGCGATGTAGTAGGCAAGAGTGCGATGTTGCTCCTCTTCGACCGGGCGAATAACGAGAGTTTTCGCATCTTGCTCAACTGCCAAAAATGCCGGCAATACTGGTTCGGCATTTCGCTGCACAGGTGAGGCGGCTCCTGCAGAGAAGACCCAGAGAGATGAGGTGGCGCTATAAACACCACTAATCAAAATCACAAGTGCGAGAGCAATGTGTTGATAATTAAAGTGTGAGTTCTCAAGGCGACTTCTCACATCATCGAACATCAAAACTGTTGCAGCTACTGCCAGAGCTGTTGCGATTCCAAGAAATGCGCCAGCAAAGACATACTCACGACTCGATGATCCATTTCCTGAAACTTGGAGAGATGCTGCAAGTGCACCGGTCATCAAGAATCCGATTCCATATGCGGAGTATTGGCGGGCACGTTCGGTTGAGAAATAAGTGACAACTAAGAGCAAGGTGATGGGGCTAATTGACCACCATGGCAGCGATCCCAGGCCACCGGGATTGGCAAGGAGGGCGAGATTTCCTCCGCCTCCCGGTTGCATGATTCCAATTTCAACGAGAAGTCGAGATGGGTGGATGAGATAGGTAAGAGATGTTGGCAGAGCAAGAATAAATGGGGTGAAGAGAACAATGCTTCTTCGAGCAAGGCGAGTAAGGAAGAGTGGGTCTCGGTAATTCTGCTGCGCATCGAGGTAATCGCGTGCAATGTAATAGGCAGATGCGACAAAGAGGATGGCAAGAATCGATGGATTAAATGACTGCAGCACCCAGATGAAGAGCGATATCGCAAAGAGATTTCGAATTGAGCGCTCTTCGATGAAGCGCCACTGCCCCAGGTAGTTGAGGAAGATAGGAAAGAGAATGAGGAGAACTACAACACCTAAGTGACCGCCATTAATTGCAGAGATAGCGATCGGTGAAAGCGCATAGAGAAGGGATGCAATGGCAATCAAAACAGGGCTCGATGTGAGAGTGCGAAGGAAGCGCTGAATACTCCAGAGCGCTAAGAATGGCGCTGCAATGAAGAAGATTGAGATAAAAGCAGGAACGCTGCCAAAGGTTAAGAGCGATCCCGCGCCTATAAAGAGAATCCATGAGGGGGCTGCAAGGTTTGAACCCATACCGACCTGGTGCCAGCTCTGCACGAAGAATTGCCAGATATCAGATGCACCAGCCGGTGAGACGGCAAGTGCTCCACCTGAAATAGAACCCCAGCGATGTCGGGTCCAGCCGAAGGTGAGGATGAGTAAGAAAGTTGATGCAATCACCAAAGGCTTGGTGAAGATGGTCTTCCAGTAATTAGTTTGAAGAGGTTGCAGAATCTCTTCATCTTCATTGATATCGAGCTCACTCAAAACCGGAACGTCATCACGGAGATCATCTGGAAAAATCTTCAAGCGAAGATTTTCAATGATGCGGTTTACGCCACTGCGAATCTGGGTCCATCGTGATGGGATAAATCTGCTCACAATTCCTGATGAAACAAGGCGCGCTGCTTTACGAGCTTTTCTCGCGCCAATGAGCTCACCTGGGTGAATAAGTAGGGATGCAATCGCGAGAATCTCATCGCTTGCATATCCTGGTAACTTTGCAAAGAGATATGCAATCGATCGAATCGCTGCGCCGCTGAGTAATTGAAGTGTCAGTAGCGGCAACTTCCACCAAGAAGAGTTCGCAAGAAGTACATAGGCAGCGTTGCGTCGATCAAGAAGAAGCGGGCGATGTAATGGCGCGCCTTCAATATCGATTGCGCGTCGTTCAGATGAAGCAGCTTGGGCGTGGAAGCCAATCGCAGATGTCACTGCAAGGACTGAGTGGCCTGAGGTGTGAACGCGCCAACCAAAGTCGACATCATCGCGGAAGAGTTCAAGGTTGGGGTCGAATCCACCCAGCTCTTCAAATACATCGCGACGAATAAGAGCACCTGCTGTGCTTACTGATAGAACTTCATGGTTTCCATCGTGCTGACCTTGGTCATATTCGTGAGGCTCAAGACCTGTCCAACGAGAACCATTGGTTGCAATGCTGATACCAACTTCAAGGAGGTGGGTGCGATCATGCCAACCTAGAAGTTTTGGGCCAGCCATGACGATATTTGGTCGATCTGAAATTGCATTAATCAACTCTTCCAGCGCATGCGGTTCCATCGCGCAATCATCGTGGAGAATCCAGAGCCACTCTTCAACGCCTTCAATTGGTGCTGGTAATTGTGAGAGACCGTATTGCACTGCTTGGCCAAAAGATGTGGTGCGATCGAGTGTGACAGTTGGAATGCGAGCGCCTTTAAGGAGCTTTGCTGATGAATCACGCGAACCAGTATCGATTGCAAGAATCTGATCCGCACTTCGTGTCTGTGAAGTAATCGATGCGACAACCTCCGGCAACCACGTTGCACCGTCGTGCACAACGAGAAGCGCTGTAACGCGTGGAGTTGTCATGGGAATTACTCTAACTTTTCGAAGCTCGAAAAGTGAAAGGTGCCTTTATGCAGGGCGACGCTTAAGGCGACGACGCTCGCGCTCTGAGAGACCGCCCCAGATGCCAAAGCGCTCATCGTGAGCGAGGGCGTATTCAAGGCACTCTTGGCGAACTTCGCATGAGAGGCAGACGCGCTTTGCTTCGCGAGTTGAGCCACCCTTCTCCGGGAAGAAGGCCTCAGGGTCGGTCTGAGCGCAGAGTGAGCGCTCCTGCCATGAGAGCTCCATATTCTCGCCATTGGCGAGTTGGATAGTTGGTCCAGCAGTGGGGGCTGATGGCTTGCCAGTCGAGAAACCTTCTGGGCGGATCGGCATGCGTCGAATCTCCTCAAGTCATTAGGGCGCAATCCGTGAGTGAATTGCAGCGCTCTAGAGGTGAATTACACCCATGTAATCCCCGTAAGTCAACCCCGCGTAGTCGTAAAGATTGGTCAAATGGGGGTTAAATCCCAGATTAAGGCAGATTTATAGGCTCAGAGAGGGAGGTTGAGAGGTATTGGCGGGATTTTTCTACCCCTGCCTCAATCACTGTGTTGTGGAAGATAAAGCAATCTCGGAGCTTGGCGCCCTCTCCGATAGAGACATGATCGCCGATAATGCAGTTATCAATCTCGGCCCCTGCCCCAATGGTGACCGCTCGACCAAGGGAGCTCTTTCCGGTGATGGAAGCTGTGGGGTCGATGACACACCCAGGCATGGCATGGAATGGACCTTCAATGAGATCGCGCGAACCTTTAAAGAGGGCAGCGGGAGTACCCACATCGAGCCAGTATGCCTGCTCTTTATAGCCATAAACAGGGCGACCACTTTCAACAAGTGCGGGGAAAGTTTCGCGCTCAATGCTGACAACCTTACCGAGTGGAATGCGTGAAATCACTGATGGGTGGAATACATAACATCCAGCGTTGATGGAGTTTGTAATCGGGTTATCCATTTTCTCCAAAAATGCAGTGACGCGACCATCGCTATCGGTTGGCACGCAACCAAAGGCGCGGGCATCTTCCACCTCAATCAAATGGAGCGTGGCATCGGCTGACTTTGATTGATGAAATGCAATTTGATCGGAGATCGAATGGCGACTCAGCACATCGCCATTGAAGATAACAATTGGCTCATCACCTAAATTCTCAAGGTCAAGCAACTGGGCAGCATTGGCAATCGCACCACCTGTGCCAAGTGGTTCTTTCTCAACGGCATAGAGGATCTTCATATTCCAACGAGAACCATCACCAAAGTAAGGTGTGAAAACCTCTGAAAGGTATGAAGTTGCAAGTACGAGAGTGTGAATACCCGCCTTCTGCGCAGCAAGAATTTGATGCTCTGTCACGGGAAGTCCTGCAACAGGAAGCATCGGCTTCGGAGACTCTGAAGTTAAAGGTTTAAGTCGTGTTCCGAAGCCACCTACGAGAAGAATTCCAACTGCCATTGCTATCCCTTTACCGCTTCCATGATTCGTGCAGCTGCCTCATTAATCTGTGCATCGGTAGCTGTCATCGCAATACGAATATGGTTAGCGCCCTTTTCACCATAGAAGACTCCTGGTGTAGCAAGTATTCCAAGGTGCGAGAGCCACTCGACCGATGCCCAACAATCTTCTCCACGAGTTGCCCAGAGATAGAGACCCGCATCAGAGAAATCGATGGTGAATCCTGCTGCTTTGAGCGCTGGGATCAGTGATGTTTTACGAGAGTTATAGCGAGCGCGTTGCTGCACCACATGCTCTGAATCTGAAAGAGCTGCAATCATCGCCTTCTGAACTGGAAGTGGAACCATCATTCCTGCATGTTTGCGCACCTCGAGAATCTGCGCGATCAGTTGAGGGTCGCCCACCACAAAAGCCGCTCGATATCCAGCGAGGTTGGAGCGCTTTGATAGCGAATGAACCGCGAGAATATTACGGTTATCGCCATCGGTATATCTCAAGATTGATGTGGGTGTAACTGTATTTCCAAATTCAAGGTAGCACTCATCCGAGGTAACTACTCCCCCGGTTCGACGAGACCAATCGATAGCAGCCCTAAACTCTGACTCGCTATGTACTCGACCGGTTGGATTCGATGGTGAGTTGACCCACGCGAGATCTGCTGACGGCCAATCTGATGCATCAATATCAACAGTCTGCCCGTGCGCACCAGCAAGAAGTGAGCCAACGAGATATGTCGGATAGGCAACATCTGGGAAGAGAACTTTCTTTGATGTCAGAAAAGTTGGAAGCCAAGCAACAAATTCTTTTGAACCGATGAGTGGTAGAACGGCAAAGTCACCTGTTGCGCCAAGGTTGTATATAGCCCACTCGGTAATTGCTGCGCGAAGTTCTGGGGTTCCAATCGTTACTGGATAACTTGGAGAATCAGATGCAGCGCGCAACGCCGCTTGAATAAAATCTGGAGTTGGATCTACTGGAGTTCCAACAGAGAGATCGATAATTCCTGATGGATGCGCCTTTGCAATTACTCCATAGGGAGCGAGCGCATCCCAGGGAAAATCAGGAAGCTTGTGGCCCAAGTGCGCTGACATCTGGGTGGTCAGAATTTGTCTGCCCCACCTTTGATGCTCCGCCAGGTGAACCTAGCTCAACGAAGAACTCTGTATTGATCTTCTTGTAATCCTGCCACTGGCCTGGGACGTCATCTTCATAGTAAATCGCCTCTACTGGGCAGACTGGTTCACACGCACCACAGTCAACACACTCATCAGGCTGGATATAGAGCATGCGTGAGCCCTCATAGATGCAATCCACTGGGCACTCTTCGCGACATGACTTATCTTTCACATCTACGCAAGGCTGGGCAATCACATAGGTCACGATGGGCCTCCTTCAACAAGCTTCGATAAGGGTTCGGGCAGGCGGCAATTCTAACCCTGCTAAGTCATTAATGTGCGATTAGGGTTACGGCATGGCATTTGAGAGCGAGATTGCTTCAGCAATCGGCAAGCGGGTATCGATCCGCCTGCGCGATGGTGAGGGATTTCGAGACCTCTTGGGAGTATTAAAGGATGAGACAACTATCGTCAAGCGCGATGGCTCCCACGAAAGCTTCACACCAGGTGAGGTCGCATTCTTCCGAGTAGTGCCGGTCTTTAACCGAGGAAATCTAGAGCGGAAAGAACTCCATCTCTATGAGACTGCCTCGCGTCAATTAAGAGAGATCTCTGGCGAGCAAGTTCGAATCTACTCTTGTGGTCCCACTGTCTATCGCGATGCTCATATAGGAAATATGCGCACCTTCCTCCTTACCGATCTCATTCGTCGCACCCTTGCGCTCAACGGAATCGAAAATATCTCCGTCTCCAACATCACCGATGTTGGTCATATGTCAGAAAATCTTGATGGCTCAGATAGTGGTGACAAAGTATTGGAAGAGGCAGCACGTGAGGCGGTCAAGCCCCTCGATATCGCTCGCAGATATGAGGAACGCTTTCGAAGAGATCTTTCACTTCTTAACATTCTCCCCGCAGACTTCTATCCACGCGCGAGTGAGAATATCGATGAGATTATCTCTTCCATCAAAACACTCATTGAAAAAGGTTATGCCTATTGCGGCAGCGATGGAAATATCTACTTCGATGCTCAGCGCGCAGATTCCTATGGTTACATCAGTGGCAATAAGTTGGATTCTCTCAAACCTGGCCATCGCTACGAATACACCGGTGATGGCGGAAAACGTTTTCATGCCGATTGGGCGCTCTGGAAGTTAGCGGGCAAGCGCAGCGAGATGATCTGGGAATCTCCTTGGGGTCCTGGCT
>JBEEOC010000028.1:0-7562 GCA_041191845.1 Actinomycetota bacterium
TCTTTGAGCGCACCCTTCATAAAGGCGGTCCAGATGCGAGCTGGGAATGTTCCACCAGTAACTGAGGTGAGGCCACCAATTCCATTAAGCGACTCTGATGCGCTATCTCTAAAGAGTGCAACAGATGCAGCAAGTTGTGGCGTGTAGGCGCTAAACCATGCAGAAGCATTAGATGGTGAAGTTCCAGTCTTACCAGCTGCTGGTCGACCAAGGCCAAGAGCTGCAGCTCCCGTTCCGCCATTCACAACAGATTTAAGTGCGTATGTCAGATCTGCCATCACATCTTTATTAAAGACCTCTTGTGTCTGAGGCTTTCCTTCATAGAGCACGCCCTTGTTGGGACCAATTACCTGAGCGACCATATAAGGCTTGGCATAGATGCCATTTGCAGCAAAGGTGGCATAAGAGTTTGCAACATCAATGACATGGGGGCTGGCAACACCGAGTGAGACAGATGGAGTTGGCATCATCGCAATGTTCTGTGGGATTCCGGCGCGACGAGCGACATCTACGACTCGATCAAGTCCTGCCTTCATACCGAGTGGAACATAGACGGTATTGATGGAGTGCTGTGTTGCAGTGAGGAGATCTACCTGACCCCAACCTTCACCACCATAGTTATCAACGAGATATGGCTTACCGAGATCATCGAAGGTCTGCGGTGTATCGCCATTCCACATCGATGTCAGTGGAATTCCTTGTTCAAGAGCTGCAATCAGCGCAAAAGGCTTGAAGGTAGAACCGGCGAGCGCAATTGATTGGGTGGCATCGTTAAGTTGGCGTACTACATAGTCTTTTCCGCCATACATAGCGATGACCTCACCGGTGCCTGGTCTAATCGCAACTAGTCCAATATGAAGATTTGATGGAGCCTTTGCTGGATATAACTTATTGACCGCATCAACTGCAGATTGTTGAGCGCGTTGTTCCAGGGTGGTCTTGATGACATATCCACCGACCATCAACTGCTCTTGAGTAAATCCAAGTTTGCTCAACTCTTTCTGCGCAGCATCGATGATGTATCCCTTAGGACCGCTGAGTGAGCCACCAGTTGTGCGAGGTGCAATCGTGGGCATCTTTGCCGCCTTTGCCTCCTCAGCGGTAATCCACTTCTCCTCCAACATGCCATCGATGACATAGTGGAAGCGCGCCTCTAACCGCTTTGCATTACGTTCGCGCTGAGCTTTATCACCATAGAAAGGATCGTAGAGACCTGGAGAACGCAAGATACTTGCGATCACAGCAGATTGTGAGATGGAGAGTTGGTTGGCATTACGGTTGAAGTATTGCTGTGCTGCAGTCTGCACACCATAAGAGCCGCGACCAAAATAAATAGTATTGAGGTAATTTTCTAAGATCTGATCCTTTGTCATCGCATTCTCTAATTTGAGAGAGATGACAAGTTCTTTGATCTTTCGCTGGATGCTTCGCTCTGGCGTTAAGAATGCTGTCTTTGCATATTGTTGAGTGATCGTCGACCCACCGCGACCCCTACCAAGAGTGACAACGTTGGAGAGGACAGCTTGTGATAAACCTTTAACGCTAAATGCTCGGTTGGAGTAGAAGCTGCGATCTTCTGCCGCCATTACTGCATAGCGAAGACGGAGTGGAATCTTTGCCAATGGAAGTATCTGGCGATTCTGTGCACCGATACGACCGATCTCTTGGCCGTTGGAGTATTGGATAACTGTTGCCTGGCTATTGACGTAGGCATTGGGATCGGGAATATCGACGGTAAACCAAGCAAGGGCGAAGAGGGTTGAACCCGCTACAAAGCCAAAACCACCTAGAAATACAGCGGCGCGGATGAGCTTAGTTTTTATCACTTTCCAAGGTTACCGCTGAAGTCCTCATCCTCAAGGGTTCGTTGGCGACGTGGTGGCTTTCGCACACTTCCATCACCTAATAAATAGGTGGAACAGAGGTGATTCCATGAACATTCACGGCAAACTTCAACGATATAGACAGAGAATTCACCAAACTCTTTCTCCATCTCAATCAATTCGGCAGGTGATTTGATCCGTCCTGAATATTGACCAAGTTGGTCACCAAATGTGTAGCGGAGCTCAACGAGTGAATCCTTCTTACAGACAGGGCAATTACGTCCCGCCTTCTCACCATGGAACTTTGCCGCACGCATTAAATATGGATCGGCATCACATGCATCAACGACACCACGAAAGAGCGCGAGCAGGGTGGCGCGCTTATCGAGTGAATAGTCGATAAAGCCTCGTTGAGTTCTTGCCTCCATCGACCTGGAGTGGGATGCCATAGAGAGAAGAATATTGGCTATAACGCCACTACGCTTATCGAGTGCAAGCAAAGGGCGCAACCTTCTGGCAGTTGATAATGGATCGACGCCTACGCCCACTTCTGCGCACCAGATGGACCGGCCAATTTACCGATGGCATCTTCCAAAGCGCACTCGCCTCTTTCATTCTCTTCTCACCAGAGCGCCAAGCATCAGCGCTCAGCGCAGCTCTCGCATTTGCCGTCGTCCTTCTTCCATATTCCATAGTGGGACCGATGGTGGGAACTCTCCTTGATCGATTCTCGCGTCAACGCGCAGTTCTCTTCTCTAATCTGACTCGTTCACTGACATTGCTCTTCATCGCACTTCTTATCTTCCAAGGGCGAACTGGAATAGAGCTGACCGTATTTGTTCTCATTGCATTTGGTGTGAATAGATTGATCCTTGCTGGATTATCTGCCGGTCTTCCACTTGTTGCACCACAATCTTCTCTCATTGCAGCAAATGCTCTTGCGGTGACAGGTGGTTCAGTCTGGGTTGTTCTCGGTGGCGGATTAGGGCTATTAATAAGGCGTATTACCGATGCCTTCACCTCGGCAGATCATGCCGATTCCTATCTCATCCTCGCAGCATCGCTGGGATATCTGACTGCAGCGCTCTTTGCATCGATGATGAAGAAATCTGAGATTGGCCCTGCACCACATCAGATCCGTAAGGCATCTTTACTAGAAGGCTTTATCGAGGTCCGCGAAGGATTTAAATTCCTCGCCATCCACCAAGATGCAGCACGTGGTATTGCTGCAACTGCTATCCATCGTGGTGGAATCACAGCTCTCACGCTGACTGCAATGCTCCTTGAGCGAAATACATTTAATGATCCATCAGATAGCGAAGCAGGTCTTGCTGGTTTAAGTATCGCCCTCTCCTTCGCTGCCATCGGATTTACCATTGGAGCTCTCATTGCACCGATGGGTGTGAGGTGGACCGGTCGCCATCGTTGGATGCGGCTATCAATGTTTGCGGCAACGCTGGGAACTTTGATTCTTGTATTTGACCGCAATCAGATTCTCCTCTGCGCAGCAGCTTTCACCACCGGTCTCTTTGGTCAGAGCGTCAAGGTAACAAACGATGCCTTGGTGCAATCGAAGATCAGCGATGAGTACCGAGGTCGCGTCTTTGCTGTCTACGATGTTGTTGTAAACGGCTGCATCGTCAGCTTTGCCATCATCTCTGCGCTTCTACTTCCGCAGAGCGGTGACTCTTGGCTAGTCCCATCACTGATAGCTCTTACCTATCTCTTGGTTGCAACAATCTTGTTGCGACCTGCAAAGTTCTTCCTTAAGGGCGACGCCGGCTCCGCCACCAATTAAGGAGCTCATCCGTTGCACGCTCCTCACCGAGTGGGCCATGTTCCATCCGTAGCTCCATGAGGAAATCAAGCGCCTTTCCAACATCTGCTGATGGTTTGATATCAAGGAGCTTCATTACCTGTGCACCGTCGAGATCAGGGCGAATCTTTGAGAGCTCCTCTTCCTCCATCAACTTCGCAATGCGCTCTTCTAATCCGTCATAGGTGCGCGAAAGGCGCTCTGCCTTCTTCACATTACGGGTCGTGCAATCAGCGCGGGTAAGGACATGGAGGTGAGTGAGAAGTTCGCCCGCATCGCGGACATAGCGACGAACAGCAGAGTCAGTCCACTCGCCATCACCATAACCATGGAAACGTAAGTGAAGAGCAACAAGTGTCTCCACCGCTTCAATCGTTTCATTATCAAAGCGGAGCGCTTTCAAACGGGCTTTTGCCAAGCGAGCACCGACAACTTCATGGTGGTGGAAGGAGACCCCGCCTCCCTCAATGAGGTTGCGAGTCTTTGGCTTTCCAATATCGTGAAGGAGCGCAGCCAATCGGTTAACTAAGTTTGGGCCACCTAAACGATCTTCTTGAGTGATCGCCTGTTCAAGAACAGTAATTGAATGCTCGTAGACGTCTTTATGGTGGTGGTGCTCATCAATCTCAAGACGTAACTTTGGAATCTCAGGTAATACATGTTCTGCAATTCCGGTGTCGACAAGAATTGTGATTCCAATACGTGGAGATGGTGACATCAACATCTTCACAAACTCATCCCGGATTCGCTCTGCTGAGATGATTGAGATGCGACCTGACATATTGCGCATCGCCTCAACCACTTCGTTATCGAGGGTGAATCCCAATTGGCTAGCAAAGCGAGCAGCTCGCATCATACGTAGTGGATCATCAGAGAAAGATTGAGTTGCACTCGATGGTGTGCGCAAGATCTTCTTCGCTAAATCATCGATTCCATTAAAGGGATCAATAAATTCTGGTGTTGCGGTTGTGAGTTCAAGCGCCATTGAGTTGACGGTGAAATCTCGGCGGGAGAGATCGCCTTCAATTGTCTCGCCATATTCGACATCAGGATTACGAGAATCTTCTTCATACTTTTCGGTGCGATATGTTGTTACCTCAACTGTTGTATCGCCACGTTTTCCTGCAACTGTTCCAAATTCAATTCCGGTATCCCAGACATTCTCAGCCCACTTCTTCAGAATCTTCTTTGTCTCAAGTGGATGTGCATCAGTTGTGAAATCGAGATCATTTCCAAGGCGACCGAGAATCGCATCGCGGACCGGTCCACCGACGAGGGCGAGTCGATACCCCTGCTCTTTAAAGGCTAAGGCGAGAGAGCTAGCCAAGGGTGCTCGCTCAACGAGGGTGGCTAAAGCCAACTCGCGCCCTAAATTGCTCTTCACATCGCTCACAATAGATAAGCCTACTGGCGTACCCTTGGGGTATGACCCCGGCACCTAGTGCGGGCAGCGAAGGTAGTAAGAAGAAGCGCAGACGTAAGCGTCCGGCGCATCGCTCCCCACAGAATTCACCTACCCAAGAGGGTGGGCAGCAAGAGAAGAAGAGCCCTGTAAAAAAGAGCGCTCCTACGCGCACCTATGCAAAGCGGGTTGATGAGGTCAGCGCCGGCGGTCTCGTCGTCGACACCACTGGCAAGCTCGGACTTCTCATTGGTAGGCGCGATCAGAAAGATTCCAGCGGTAAGAAGATTCTCTGGTCGCTACCTAAGGGACATATTGAAGAGGGTGAGACACCTGAGCAGGCAGCTCTGCGCGAGGTGGCGGAAGAAACTGGTATTCAATCGGAGATTGAGAAGCCACTCGGCGTTATCGATTTCTGGTTTATGGCAGGTGGAAAACGCATCCATAAAACGGTTCACCATTATCTCTTCCGTGAAAATGGCGGTCTCCTTGCAGCGCAAGAGAGTGAAGTAGATGAGGTTGCATGGTTTCCTTTAGAGGAGATCATTGAGCGACTTGCCTATCCCGATGAGAAGAAGTTGATTGCTCGCACCAACGCCACCACCATTCTTGAGGCGCGATGAAGAGATTATTTGCCTCCCTTCTCGCAGCTATCGCCTGCTTTATCTCGATGCCGAGTGCAAGCGCTGCAACACCGGTTATTCGTATCGTTGATGTTCCTCATCGCAACTTCGATGGCACCTTTCGCGATAATGATTTAGCTACAACTCTCACACCAGATGGCCGTTTAGGAAAGTTACTCTTTCAATCTAACTCTGCTGCAACATGGGTTATCGATGCTTATCTGATTGATGAGATTATCGATATGGCAGATGGTTACACCTTTGAAGGTAAAGAAGATCCAGTAGGGCAGAGCATCGCTCAAATCTGGTTACAACAACTTCGCCTTGCAACAGTTGGGAATCCCATTGTTGCTCTTCCTTATGGAAATCCAGATGCGGCGTTGACTCGCAAACTTGCTCAAAGTGAAATCAACTTCTATTACGCAATCGGTGCCTCGAAGTTAGAGCGATTCTTCTCCCGCCCTGTGATCTCTCAAAATGGCTGGGGAAGCGGTAAATCACGCTTAGATAGCCAATTCCAAGAGTTCTATCGCGACAATCGCACCCTCCTCCTTGGATTAAGTAAGGTCATCGACACCCCTGAGATTACTGATCTGCGACAGCGGATCGGCATAGTTCTCAATCCATTATTGAGTGTTGAAGAGCGCGCTTATTTCTCTTACTCAGCGCGTGATGCTGTCGATAAGGTGTCAGGAAAGCTCAAAGTTGTTTCAGGTCGTTACCAACTCACCTCTGCAACCACAAAGGTTCCACTCACTTTGGTTAATAAGTTTGAGACCGCTACGACAGTCAATCTCTCACTTATCCCAATGAACTCTCGCGTGCAGGTGGAGAATGTCAATAACATCACCATCCCACCTAAATCACAGATTCAAATCTCGGTCCCATTTGAAGTGATTGCATCTGGATCTAGCCTCGTTCTTGCCCAATTTATGACACCACAAGGAACGCGCGTGGGTGAAGTATCAAAACTCAATCTCACACTCACCGTAATTGATTCACGGGTTGCCTGGTTTACGACAGGTGCGGGCGTACTCTTATTTATCGGAGCGGTAGCGCAATCAGTACGAAGAATTCGAAGGAGTCGTCATGAAAAATAACGAACTCTTCCGCGCCTCCTCCATCATGGCAGTCGGCACAATCCTCTCTCGCATTACTGGTTTCTTTAGAGCGATTCTCGCGGTTGCAGTATTGGGAACAGCGCTCCTTGCCGATACTTACAATGTTGCAAATACGATGCCTAACATCCTCTACAACCTCCTGGTTGGTGGAGCGCTCACGGCAATTTTTGTTCCTCAATTAGTTCGATCATTTAGCGATGAAGATGGTGGACATGGTTTTGCATCACGCCTTGTCACAACTATCTCTGGAATTTTATTTGCCCTCGTCATCATCGGCGTGATCTTTGCTCCATACCTCGTCCGTCTCTATGCACCAGAATTCTCAGAGGTTGGTTTTGAACAAGAGCAGGCGATTGCAGTTGCCTTTACTCGCTACTGCCTGCCACAGATATTCTTCCTTGGTCTCTTCACCATGCTTGGCCAAGTTGCCAATGCCAGGGGCTCCTTTGCCCCTCTGATGTGGGCGCCAATTGCTAACAATCTCGTTGTTATCTCAGTCTTCGGTGGTTTCCTCGCCTTCCAGCGCAATATCTCAGTCGGCACAATCACTGATTGGCAGGTGCAGTTACTGGGATGGGGAACAACTGCAGGTGTTGTGATTCAAGCCCTCATCTTGATTCCAGTTGTGAAGCGCTCAGGAATCAAATTGCGGCCGATATTTGGCGTGAAGGGTCTTGGTAAATCATTCTCGCTTGCCGGATGGACTTTGATCTATGTCCTCATCTCACAACTTGGCTATCTTGTAACAGTCAATGTGGCGACAGCTGCTGCGGTGCG
>JBEEOC010000029.1:0-9091 GCA_041191845.1 Actinomycetota bacterium
CATGGAGCAAGTTGCCCACCTCAAGACAAAGTTTGAGATGGGCCATGGCCATGCCAATGCCCTCGTTGCATACTTCCGTAAGAAGGAAGGACTTTAATCCCTATCTCTGTAGTTGTAGATAAAGGCTAAGGATCGCGATGGTCAAGATTCCGATTGAAGCTCCTGCATCAGATAGTGGACTCTTGACTCGAAGGTGTGAAGCAACCGCTCCAAAGAAGTAGAGAACAAGTCCAATGGTCGCCGCGGCACCTAAAGCCGGGATCCAGATTCCTGCAATTATTCCGAGACCACCAGCAATCTCTAGAAATGCTAGAACTGGAACCAAACTAGCCTTCACTCCCACTGATGCCATCATCGCCATCACATCAGGCACTTTCTTGAGTTTGGCAATGGCAGATCCGATAGCTGCAAAGGCGAGGACAGAAGCAAAAATGATGAGTGCAATAGTCATGTTTGCAGGCTATCACTTGCGTTTATCGATCTATCGTAAGTTAGGATTTTGACTATGAGATTCATACTTTTCTTCTCTCTTGCAATCCCCATTGGAGTCCTAGCTATCGCAGCTGGTGAGGCTGATGACTCACCAGGCTTACAAGGCTTGGGGTTGATTCTCTTAATCACCGTCTTCTGGAAATCTCTGCAGCGCACTCGAGAAACGCTCAAGCGCCAACGAGAGAGAGGTTCCGAATAGCCCTTTTTTGAGCGTAAAATCCGAATTACGCAACACTTATGTTGCGTAATTCCTTAATCTCCTCTAGAGTCTTTCGTGTTAACCACTAGCGAAAGAAGTTCAATGCAACGTAAGTACAAGATCGCCCTCCTGGCCAGCGCCGCAGCTCTCACCCTCTCAACGTTGACCGGGTGCTCATCTGGTTCAGAGCAGGCAGAGAAGGTCACAGAGCTCACTGTCTATTCAGGTCGCTCAGAAGAATTTATCGCCCCATTCTTTGCAGAGTGGGAGGCCAAGTCCGGAATTAAGCTCAATATTCGCTACGGTGACTCGGCAGAGCTTGCAGCTCAAATCCTTGAAGAAGGCAAGAACTCACCGGCAGATCTCTTCCTCTCACAAGATGCTGGCTCTCTCGGTGCGGTAGCAAATGAGGGTCTCTTCATTACTCTTTCTAAAGATGTTGCAGCAGATATCCCTGCTCAATATGTCGCAGCCAATCGCACCTGGGTTGGCGTTACAGGTCGCGCACGCGTCTTTGCATACTCACCAGATCGAGTAAAGACTCTTCCGGCATCAGTCACTGACCTTACAAAGCCTGAATACAAAGGCAAGGTGGGCATCGCTCCAACTAATGCTTCTTTCCAAGCATTTATCACTGCCCTGATTGAACTCAAGGGCAAGGATTTTGCAAAGAGCTGGCTTGAAGGTCTCCAGAAGAACGACGTAAAGATTTATGCCAAGAACAGTGCAATCGTTGAGGCAATCGATAAGGGCGAGATTTCACTTGGCCTTGTCAATCACTATTACGTCTGGGAGGTCAGTGAGGCTCTCGGTCGTCCTGTTAAGGCCAAGATTGGTTTCTTCGCCAAGGGCGATATCGGAAACCTCACCAATGTCTCAGGTGCTGGAGTCTTTGCTTCAAGTAAGAAGCAGTCAGCGGCGGAAGACTTAATCAACTTCCTTACATCACCTTCAACTCAAGATGACTTTATTGAGAAGACACATGAGTACTCATTGATTCCAGGAGCAAAGGCGCCTGAAGATCTCCCAGCACTCAGTGAAATTGGCGCTCCATCAGTTGACCTTGAATCACTTAAATCAATTAAGGCCACACAGGATCTCTTGATTGAGGTTGGCCTCTTGTAGTTATGCAGACAACATACCCCGACCGCACACGTACATCTCTCTCTCGAGGTGCACGTAGGCAGAGCGCCATAAAGGTAGCTCTCCAAGGTGCGGTCGGGGTTGTTGCATTTCTAGCGCTCATCCCGATGGGTTATCTGCTTATCCGCGCAGCCCAGAAGCCGCTCAATGAGAGCCTGGCTCTACTCTTTCGCGAGAAAACTCTCCAGGTTTTAGCTACTACTTCAATATTGGTTTTCTCCGTTGTAGTCCTCACGCTATTGATTGGTGTGAGCTTGGCGAGTGCACTCCACTTTGTGCGATTACCGCTTCGCTCCATCATCATCATCCCTACCGTTCTACCGCTTGCAATCCCCTCATATGTTTTTACCTACACCTGGGTGGCACTGATTCCAGAGTTCTCAGGTCTCTATGCCGCAATCTTCATCCTGACTCTGACAACTTTGCCTTATGTAATGCTGGCAACTCTTGCGGGCCTACGCTCTGTTGATCAATCTCAAATTGAGGTGGCACAATCTCTCGGTCTTTCCTATCCAGAGATTTTCTTCCGAGTAGTCCTTCCGCAAATCAAAGGACATGTGAGCGCTGGCGCTCTCCTTGCCGCCCTCTACACAATCAGTGACTTTGGTGCAGTTTCACTCCTAAATGTGGAATCTCTGACTGTCACAATTCAAAATATGTATAAGGCTTCTTACGATCGCAATGCCGCTGCCGTAATCTCATTTGTTCTGATTGCCTTCTCAACAATCGTCGTACTTCTTGATGAGCGAGTAAAGAACCGCACACCGAACGAGAAAATTGTTAAGGGAGGCCGTAAGAAGGTAGTGCTCATCAACAGTAAAGGTCTCACAGTCGCAACTCTGGGTTCATTAACTCTCCTTGCTGTTATCTCTCTCGTCATTCCCTTCTATGTACTTATCTCCCGATTTATGAGTAATCAAGTTGCAATTGATTGGTTCAATCTGTTCAGTGCGACAATTTCGACAGTATCTGTTGCGGCTTTCGGCGCACTTATTGCTCTTGTTCTCGCAGCACCTTTGGGCGCACTTCTTTCATCACGAAGCGATGGCTTTACCCGTTTCACTCAGCGGGCAATCACCATTGGCCATGGTCTACCAGGCGTTGTTGTAGGTCTTGCATTAGTCTCAATTGGATCAAAACTGGGTGCGATCTATCAGACTGTATTTCTCTTGGCTTTCGCCTATGCCCTCCTTTTCTTGGCGAAGTTAGTTGCCAGCATTAACGCATCCCTTGCTCGCGTTCCAAGTGGAGTTAAAGATGTTGCTGCAACGCTCGGTGCCAATCAGTGGATGGTAATGAAGCGAGTTATCGCCCCTATCGCAGCGCCAGGTATAGGCCTTGGAACCATTCTCGTCTTTCTGACTGCAATGAAAGAACTGCCAGCAACGCTCATGCTCCGCCCTACAGGCTTTAACACTCTCGCAACCGAGATCTGGTCGGCAGCATCTATCAATCGATTTAACGAGGCTGCGCCCTATGCATTAATCTTGGTTCTTGTAGCGGCGATACCAACCTTTCTCATTAGTCGACCAGATAAAGCAGATCGTGCCTATATTCAAGAGAGCATAAGGAGCAAGACGTGACATCACTTGAAGTCTCACATCTTGAAGTCTCCTTTGGCGAGAAACTCATTCTTGATGACCTTTCTTTCTCACTCAAAGAAGGTCAGATCGCAGCGCTCCTCGGTCCTTCAGGTTGCGGTAAGACAACGCTGCTTCGCAGTATTGCTGGATTGATTCAGCCAACTGCGGGAACAATTCGATTTGGTAAGCAGCTCGTCTCACTCTCATCTCTTGTGATGCCATCTCACAAACGAAAGATTGGCTATGTCCCACAAGAGGGCGCACTCTTTCCTCACCTGACTATCGCTGAGAACATCGCTTTCGGTCTTGATAAATCACTTTTCACTAAAGATCAGATTCGCCACACAATCAAAGAGATGCTTCAACTCATTGAGCTTCAAGGCTTTGAGAAGAGAATGCCGAGCGAGCTCTCAGGCGGACAACAGACTCGTGTGGCACTTGCGCGAGCACTTGCCATTAAGCCAGCGATAGTTCTTCTCGATGAACCATTCTCCGCACTCGATGCCGAGCTTCGTGGCGACCTTCGCTCCGATGTCATTGATCTCTTAAGAGCCCATCAGACCACAGCGATTCTCGTGACTCATGACCGCGAAGAAGCGCTTGTTTCAGCAGATATTGTGGCGCTGATGCGCGATGGCAAGATTATTCAGCAGGGCACTCCTGAGGATGTCTACTCGCTCCCAATCTCCCCCGATATTGCTGTGAGCACAGGAGATGCACTTGTATTGAGCGCATCACAGAGTTCAGATGGATCGACTCACTATCTTTTCAATAGCTCTGCGGCAAAAGGTTCGGTTTCATCTCAAGGTCAGGTAGTTATCCGACCTGAAGAGATCAAGATTTCCCGCACCATCTCCCCTGATTCAATCAGTGGCGTAATCGCCAAGATCGAATACTACGGTCATGATGCAATGATCACGATCTCTGTGGCTCATGAAAGTGTTATGGTCCGTATTCCTGGTCCTTTTGATTTCCAGGTGGGCGATCAGGTGGCCCTAGAACATGTTGGACCAGTGAGATATTTCGCTTCATCGGTTAAGGCTTAATGAGCATCTACGCACATATCTCTACTAAGTCAGAGAACAATCCACCACTGGTCCTTGTCCATGGCCTCGGATCTGCTGGCTCAATCTGGAAGAGTTTGATTCCAGATCTCCAAAAAGATTTCACCGTCTATGCATTAGATCTACCGGGCCATGGTGTGGCAGATATCAATCCTGAAGACAGCCACGACCCACGATCTCTTGCGCAATCCATCGTCGATTACATGGTGAGCGAACATAAAGTAGAGAAGATGCATGTGGCCGGAAATTCACTCGGTGGCTGGATCGCACTTGAGATGGCAGCAGTTGCGCCAGATCGCGTTGAGAGCGTTACCGCACTTGCTCCAGCAGGCCTTTGGAACCAAGTGCCAACGCAGAAACTTCCACCAAGTCTAGATTCACGAATCCTTGCAAAGATTTCACAATTCTTTATGCCTCTTGCTTATCACCTGCCACCTTTGAAGGCTCTCGGATATCGAAAGATCACTCACCTCTGGCGAGAACTCAGCTACGAAAGCTGCCGAGATTCAGTAATCGCCATGGCTCGCTCAAAGGGATATAAGCATCTATGGCAGGGAATTCGCGGACGTAAGTTTGAATCTGCAATTCCTGAACATGTTGAAGTTGCAATTGTCTTTGGCGATACTGATCGCACACTTCCAGAAGAGGTGGCTCAAGAGCGCTCAGTTGCCCCTGCACACGCTAAGTGGATAGTTGTAGAAAATTGCGCACATGTCATTATGTGGAATTTCCCACGCTTAACGGTTGAATTCATCAAGCGCACTGCTGGATTAGCTGCCGCTTAGATTAAACTTTCCCCATTCCATTAGATAAGGCACCCCATGAATCAGGCAACACATAAGGCTTCACTTGGTGCGCTCACATTAGGAGCGCTAGGAGTCGTCTTTGGCGATATCGGAACTAGTCCGATCTACGCACTCCGGGAATCCCTCACCACAGCCGGAACAGAGATATATGACATCTATGGCGTTGTCTCTCTGATCTTCTGGTCATTAATGCTTGTGGTCTCTTTGAAGTATCTGGTCTTCGTCTTGCGTGCAGATAACAACGGCGAAGGCGGAATCCTCTCCCTCTTTGCGCTATTGCCAGGCAAAGTGCGCAATGCCACAAAGGGTGCTCGCTACTTCTTTATTCTCTTTATGCTCCTTGGAACCGCGTTACTTGTGGCAGATGGAATGCTTACGCCAGCCATCTCAGTACTCTCTGCAACTGAAGGTTTGAAATCTCTCAATCCAACTTTTGCCGAGTGGACAGTTCCCATCACAGTTCTCATCTTGGTGGCGCTCTTTGCTTTTCAGTATAAAGGCAGTGATGTTCTCGGAAAGATCTTTGGCCCCGTTATCTTGGTCTGGTTCTTCACCCTCGGTCTTCTAGGATTTCTCAAACTTCAAGAGCACCCTGAAGTTATTGAAGCGTTACTTCCTACCTATGCAATTGAATATGTGGCTCACCACGGCTTCCACACCTTCATAATCCTCTCCTCGGTCATCCTTGCGGTTACTGGAGCTGAGGCTCTCTATGCCGACCTTGGACATTTTGGTAAGCGACCAATTCGTATTGGTTGGTTCTTTATCGTGGCTCCATCTCTCGTTCTCAACTACTTGGGCCAAGCTGTCGTTGCAATTCAATCTCCTGGAGCTGAAATAAGCCTCTTCTTTGCACTTGCGCCAAATAGCATCACCAGAATTTTCTTAGTAATTCTAGCAACGCTTGCGACAATCATTGCTTCGCAAGCGTTGATTACAGGTGTTGCATCTCTTGCGCGCCAAGCAGTTCGACTAGGCCTTCTCCCACGTCTGAAGATTGTTCACACAAGTTCAAAGATGGCAGGTCAAATCTATGTCCCAGCCGTAAATCTCATCGTTGGACTTGGCGCAGTTTTCCTTGTGGTCAACTTCAAGACTTCAAGCGCTCTGGCTAATGCCTACTCTTTCGCAATCTCTGCAACGATGTTGATGACAACTATCGCCTTTGGATATATCGCCGCTGAAAAGTTCAAGTGGAGCAAGAAGGCTCTAGCCCTCTTTATTCCTTGCCTTATTGCTATCGACCTCTCATTCTTCTTGGCAACAGTTACCAAGATCTTTAAGGGTGCATGGGTGCCTCTTCTAATCGGTGGCCTTATTACTTACATGATGTGGGTATGGCGCAAGGGACAGAAGGCGCTTGAGGAGGCTGTGCGCAGGCAAGATCTCTCATGGGATGAAGTTGAGGCGAAGATTGGCGATGGCTCGGTTTCAATCCTTCCTGATACCGGAATCTATCTCTCGGCTTCAGGGCAGAAAGTTCCACAAGCCCTTATTGCCCAACTCAATAATCTCCACTCATGCCCTAAGAAGATTCTGATTGTGAGCGTTGTTCAAGGTGAAGTTCCGTATGTAACGGCAAAGCCGCAGCTGAAGGAGATCACAGATCGCGTCAGCCTTCTCTATATCTGGGTTGGCTTTATGCAGGATGTGAATGTGCAGCAAGCGATTATTGATAATGTGATGAGCGCTGAGGAAGAGGCTGAATGTACCTACTACCTCGCAGATCGTAAGTTTGTAGAGAACTCAGAGGGCAATCTCAAAGGTCTTACCGAGAAAGTTTTTGGAATTCTTCATCGAAATTCCGCAACGGCTTCAAGCTACTTTGGTCTTCCTGAAACTCGCGTGATCACTCTTGGCACACAGATGGATCTCTAACTCCTACTGAGCCATGATTGCATCGTGGACATATTGAGCAAGCCCACGAACACGACCATCGTAGTAAGCCTTGAAACGATGATCTTCAACATACATAACAGCGAGGTTCTTCTGCATCTCAACTGAGCATTCGTAGAACCATTTTGAGATTGCAGCGCGGTGAGCCACAACTGCTGCTTGCGCCAGCTCTGAGGTCACTGGATAGCTATTGCCAAAGGCAGTTACAAAGAGTTCCGTAGCAGCCTCTTGATCCACCTTTGCCGCAGCAAAGTCTGCCTTGGTGTATTTCGAGGTTCTGGAGGCTGATTGGCGATAGGCCTCTGTATCGCCCCACCGCTCGGCAACCTCTTGCTCGTATTGATCCATAAGTGCTTAGTTGAAGTAGGTGATGATCGCGCCTGCGATGGTCAGATTGATAGCATCATTTGCAGTCTCAATAATCCAGACCTTCAGTGAATCCCCACCAAAGAGACGGTGTGAGAGTGAGGCGAAAGCTGCGATTCCGACACCCACTGCTGCGCCTACGAGGGCACCATCTAAAACTGAGAAATCTGCATTTCCAGATTGGAGTGATGTAACAAGTGCTGCCACAGTAAGAGTCTGGATAAGAACACCGATGATGGTTCCACCGAAGAGAAGCGCTGGCTTATTCTGCTCATGGGTGAGCTCGCCTGAGCGCACACCTTTTGCCTTCATCCAAATAGGATAGAAAGTCTTTGGGCCGAACCAGATACCGCCGCTAATGAATGAGACTACAAAGGCGATAAGGACGCCCACAATATTGAGATCTGAAAGTGTCATAGGTTAAGAGTACTTCCTATCAATACCTAATTTAGTTAGCATCGAGCCATGAATTCTCCCAAGATAAGAGCTGAGATACTCAATACCGGCCATGCTCGCGTGAAGTCCGCTCAACTGGAGATTTCAGCAACACCTGAGCAAATATTCTCAATAATCTCCAACTCACACCGTCATAAAGATTTTGACGGTAGCAAGACCATCAGAAGACAATTTAGTGGGGCAGAGCAATTGACTCTGGGTTCGAAATTTGGGATGAAGATGCGCCTTGGCATTAACTATCAAGTCACAAATACCGTCGTTGAATTTGAGCAGAATAAGTTGATTGCGTGGCGCCATTTTGGGCGATGGATTTGGCGCTATCAGCTTCGCGATCTTGGAAATGGAAAGACTTTAGTAATCGAGTCCTTTGATGCCGAGAATGCACCTATTCTCGCGCGGATATGGCTCCATTATCGAAAGGCTTATCCCTGGACTGAGGTTTCCATTGCTAAGACCCTTGTTCGCCTCAAGCAGTTGGTTGAAAATGAGTAAAGCTCAGATCACAGCGCACCTTAAGAAGTTTGATAAGCCTCAACGAGATGCTTTGCAGGCTGTGAGAGAGAGTATTGCCCAAGCACTTCCTGAGGCTGAAGAGGTCATCAAATATGGAATCCCAACCTTTGCCATCGACGGCAAGGGAGTAATTGGATTCGACGGCTTTAAGAGACATAACAGCATCTTCCCTTATAGCGGATCCCTCACTGTGCGAATGAAGGATGAGTTGGCTCAATACGAGCAGACCAAAGGCTCAATCCATTTCGATATTGATAAGCCTTTTCCTAAGGGTTTGCTCAAGAAGATTATTAAAGAGCGCTTAAAGCAAATGGCAGAGGGTTAAAGAGCAGCCAGACTGTCTTTTGCCATCGCTTGAAGTAATTTAACATCAACATCCCAATCATTGGGAAGAGCGATGGTCTTTTTATTGACTTTGTAATCCTTGAACTTTGGTGTGTACTTCTTCAACACATCGAGATCCCAGGGCGCAATTAGGATATGATTAGTAGCAGCTGAGCATCCAAAGATGTAGCTCTTTCCCACCTTCAGCATCGGTTGATTCCATGCCACAACCAACTCCAACTCTGGATA
>JBEEOC010000030.1:0-11954 GCA_041191845.1 Actinomycetota bacterium
CCTCCAATTTGATATGCGGAATAAGCACCCCTACCCTTGGCGTTAGCACTCTCGGGTCGACACTGCTAACCACGCTGTGGCCCCGAGAAGGAAAAAGACGCTCACTTAACTTATAGAGGAGATATCACCATGGCACTACGGCCACTAGAAGATCGCATCGTCGTAAAGGCGAATGAGGCAGAGACAACTACCGCTTCAGGTCTTGTTATCCCTGATACAGCGAAGGAGAAGCCACAGGAAGGAACTGTTGTTGCAGTAGGTCCTGGTCGTTTCGATGATGGCGTCCGCGTCCCAATGGATGTCAAGGTTGGCGATGTAGTTCTTTATAGCAAGTATGGAGGAACTGAGGTCCGTTCAGGTAATGAAGAACTCCTCGTTCTCTCAGCTCGCGACATTCTCGCAATCGTAGAGAAGTAAGGGCTGCGACTTATATGGGTAAGCAGCTGCAATTCGACGAGCACGCTCGTCGCTCAATGGAACGTGGTGTCAACATCCTTGCTGACACCGTCAAGGTAACGCTCGGTCCTAAGGGACGTAACGTCGTTATCTCAAAGAACTTCGGCGCACCGCTCATCACCAATGACGGCGTCACAATCGCAAAAGAGATTGAGCTCTCAGATCCAGCAGAGAACATGGGCGCTCAGCTTGTTAAGGAAGTTGCCACAAAGACCAACGATGTTGCCGGTGACGGAACAACAACAGCGACAGTCCTAGCCCAGGCAATGGTGAAGGAAGGCCTTCGCAACCTTGCAGCTGGAGCACAGCCAATGGATCTCAAGCTCGGCATTGAAGCAGCGGTAGCTGCCGTCTCTGCTCGTCTTCGTGAGAATGCATCTGTAGTTGCAGATAAGGCTGAGATTGCAGATGTTGCAACTATCTCAGCGCAAGACCGCGCAATCGGTGACCTCATCGCAGAGGCGATGGATAAGGTCGGCAAAGATGGCGTGATCACGGTCGAAGAGGCATCAACTACCGCTCTTGAGCTCGAATTTGCAGAAGGTATGCAGTTCGATAAGGGCTATATCTCGCCATATTTCGTAACAGACCAGGACCGTATGGAGGCAATCCTTGATGATGCCTACGTACTCATCTCAGCTGGAAAGATCTCAGCGCTCGCTGAACTCCTACCAATCCTCGAGAAGGTCTCACAATCAGGTAAGCCACTTTTGATCATTGCCGAAGATGTTGAGGGCGAGGCGCTCTCAACTCTCGTCGTGAACCGTATGCGCGGAGTATTCACATCAGCTGCAGTGAAGGCGCCAGGCTTTGGGGATCGTCGCAAGGCGATGCTTCAAGATATTGCAGTACTCACCGGCGGAACTGTTATCTCGGCTGAGATCGGGATGAAGCTTGATCAAGTACAGCTCACAGATCTTGGTCGCGCTCGTCGCGTTGTCATCTCAAAGGATGCAACAACAATCGTCGATGGCGCAGGAGATGCAAAGGTTGTTGAGGCTCGCGTTCAGGAGCTTCGCAATGAGATTGCAAACTCAGATTCAGATTGGGATCGCGAAAAGCTTCAAGAGCGCGTTGCCAAGCTCGCAGGCGGAGTCTGTGTAATCAAAGTTGGCGCACATACTGAAGTTGAACTCAAGGAGAAGAAGCACCGCCTTGAGGATGCAATCTCAGCTACTCGCGCAGCTGTTGAAGAGGGAATCGTTATCGGTGGTGGAGCAGCTCTTGTTCACGCAGCAGATGCTCTTGCAGATAATCTCGGCTTCACAGGTGATAAGGCAGTCGGTGTCGCACTTGTCCGTAAGGCATGCGATGAGCCACTTCGTTGGATTGCAGAGAATGCTGGACTTGAGGGCTACGTCGTAGTCGCTAAGGTCCGCGCCCTTCCTGCCAATGAGGGCTTTAACGCTGCAACTGATATCTATGGCGACCTCCGCAAGGATGGCGTTATCGATCCAGTGAAGGTGACTCGTTCAGCTCTTGCCAATGCCGCATCGATTGCAGCGATGTTCATTACAACAGAGGCTGTTGTCTTTGAGCGCCCTGCCGGTGAAGAGGCAGAGGCTGCTGGCCACGGCCACTCCCATGGACCTGGTGGCCATAGCCACTAAGTTCTCTATCGGCTCACATAGTGGGCCACGCCTACAGGCTCAATAACTAGCCTTTTTCGAAGAAACCTCAGACTATGTCCGGTCTGAGGTTTCTTCTTTTCACCTCAAATGTCTCACCCTTTTCCATACTGACGGTACAGTGAGCCCATTCAACTCACCCGTTGGGTCACCCCTAACGACCAGACGGGCGGCCCGACCACCGAAAGATGGCTTCCATGAAGAAACTCGTTATCTCCTCACAGATTGTTCTCGCCCTCCTTGCATCACTCTTGGTTGCGATCTCAACTCAATCAATAGCCAATGCAGTAGCGACAGCATGCGATAACGGCAGCGCGGCCCAGAATGGAATCACTGTTCTCCCAAGCCAAGGCAAGGCTTTCTATATCGATTCCGGCCAGAACCAAAACATCGATGCCTCCTATGTGGGCTATCAAGTGAAATCTTCAACAGCTCGACAAGGTCTTTGGGTCAAGCTTGATTCCTTCTCTGGCGGAGTTGTTACTCTGGCTAATCCACTCGACTCAGAATATGCGCTGAAGCCTCTCTCTGGCACGGACACACAAACCGCCTTCTTCCTTTTAAAGGCAGCGTCGGCAACAAGTACGGCGCAGAAGCATGCGGTCACTGTCTACGATGGGCGACCAGAGGCGGGAAATGCTCTTTACTCCTGTACTTACACCTTTACCCGTGTGAGCGAAACAATCAAAGCGAATCCTAATAAAGTCGACACAATTTCAATCGGAACTGTCCCAGGCATTGGTGGCACTCTCACGGTTTCAGTACTGGGTAATACCGGAACAATCGGTGCGGGCAAGACACCCGATTTTGATTCGATGTGGATGACCCCCGCAGCTGTGTCTAGCTTTCCAACTCGAGCTATGAGGCTTGAGAAAGTAGAGACGCTTTTTGATAATGTCACCAACCTTGCCTTAAATGACACATGTGGTGCGGGAAACAAGTGCTTCACCGATCAATTATTAGTTCCAGGCCTTAGAAATATCTACACAAACCTCGGTGGATCAGGCGCACCTAAGTTGGATTACTGGATTAAGTACACATTCCGAGTTATCGGTGCCGCACCCTCTTTCCAGTTTAAGCCGATCGCTCAAATTTCATCGGGAACACAGATGAAGCACACCCCGATGGATTCATTTAATGGTCAAGCGGTAAAGAGCGTTGATTTATCTGCAGTCACAGTTTCAAACATCACCACAACAAAGGTGGTAAACACAACTACTTCCGCAACCTTGACAACAACTGGCAGTGGAAGTTCTACGATGCTTCAAGTTCCTTATCGAGTTACGGTTACCAACACAGGGTCAGCAGCTCTGACATTAGATCAGGTGCTGGACCTTCCCAACTCTGCAGTCAATATCGACTCTGCCTTCACGCCAACAGTCTCTTATTTCTCATCAACTACAGGTGGCAGCGCAACATCGAGCAATAATCTCGCACTTCCCGTGAAGAACATCAAGGGCGAGCTTTCATTTACTGGTCCATTTACGGTACCCAATAGTGGCCGCATTGAAATCAATTACCGCATGTTGATTCCGCAATGTCCAACCGGGTCCGGTGTGCAGTCATATACGAACTCAGCCTATGCTCTTATCGGTGGAAGCACAGTTGGTTCATCAACTTCTGGATACCAGATATCAGCAAGTGTTCAATCTTCTTGTTCGAGCACTACATCTGTAACCTCAATTCCAACACCTACCGAAGTTCGAATCCCGACTGAAGCCGTTACCTATCCAGCAACCTCAATTGCAAATACAAGTGCGACCATCAATGGAACAGCTGATTCAAACGGTGTGAGTGGTCAGTCAATTTCATTTGAGTGGGGAACCACTTCAGCTCTTGGTTCAACAGCTTCAGCAACACCTGGAACTACTACAACCAGCACGACTCCAGTCTCAGTCAGTGCGAATCTGACTGGACTCACTGCTGGCACTCTCTATTACTTCCGCATCAAGGTCGGCTCCACTTATGGAGAGATTTTGACATTTGTGACAACTCAACCGGTCGGGGCACCGACAGTGACTACAGATCCTCCAACAGGAGTTTCATCAACAAATGCAACTCTTAATGCAACTGTCGATGCAAACTTAACGCCGGTATATGTCGAGTTTGATGTCTGGCGGACTAACGACACAATCACTGTGCGAGTCACTGATGATCCGACTATTACATACAACTCAAGCACAAACCCTTACACACAGGTAAGCGGTGCATTTCCTACATCTATCTCACTAAATATGACTGATTTTGGTCTCAGTAGTTGGATTGCAAATGGCGTGACTATTTACTACAAGGCGCGAGTTATCACAGTCTCTGGCAGCACTCCTACGGATGCTCTTCAGACCCAGCAATTCACTATGACTACCTATAACCCCCAGGTAATCACATTCAATCCGATTTCCGATATTACATATGGAGACTCAGCTCCACTGATATCTCCATCTTCAGATAGCGGTATGAACCTCACCTACGGTTCTGCGACACCTGATGTCTGTAGCGTCAGCTCCACTGGCGCAATAACAATTATCAAGGTTGGAACTTGTACGATAACTACAGATCAAGCAGGTGGCTTGAAGAGTGGAACCTCCACCTACTACGAGAGTGCTGTTCAGGTAACTCAATCATTTGTGATCTCTGAAAAAGCAATCACAATTACCGCTGCAGCAAAATCTAAGTTCTATGGAGATGCAGATCCTCTCTTCACTTACTCGATCACCTCTGGTGGACCACTGATTGGCTCTGATACCTTCACAGGAACTTTGAGCCGTGTGACTGGAGAAGCGGTAGGCACCTACACAATTAATAAGGGTTCGGTCGCACTTAATGCCAATTACACCCTTACATATGTCAGTGCAAACCTCACTATTTCGACTAAACAAGTTCCAGTCACGGCAGTTGCCAAGACGAAGGTGTATGGAAGTTCTGACCCAGTACTTACCTACACATCAAATGCCATATTGCGGGCCGGCGATACCTTTACCGGCACACTCTCTCGATCTGCAGGTGAGAATGTGGGCGAATATCCCATCCTCATAGGCTCTCTAGCATTACCTTCGGGATATCAAATTGTTTATACGGGTGAAACCCTGACTGTGACCGCTAAACCTCTCACAATTACAGCTGATAACAAGAGCAAGAATGCGAGTGATCCGACACCAACGTTCACGTATAGCGTCAATGGTCTTGTTAACAGCAATACTGTCAGTGGAGTTACCTTCAATTTCTCCTCTGGCACTTACTCAAGCAGTACTACTGCTCCGACCGCAAATGGCAGTTACACAATCACGCCATCTGCAGCCACATTCGGCAATGGATCTTCCAGCAACTACTCAATCACCTATAACACTGGCACCTACACGATTACAAGCCTTGCCAGCCAGACACTGACATGGACTCCAATCGGCAATAAGACTTACGGCAATTCACCGACGGGGACTGTAGTTTCAAGCCACGCCCCACTCGTTGTCACCGTAGTAAGTAATACAACATCTATTTGTACTGTTCCAAATAGCTCCGTATCTGGCGCAACAATTACTTTGTTGAGGGTCGGCGTCTGCGAACTCAAGGCGAGCCAAGCTGGAGACGGAACGACATACGGACCAGCAACCGATGTCATTGAAACCTTTACAGTTCTAGCGGCTCCTTTGGTGATCACAGCGTCATCTCCTACAGGCATAAAGGTAGGAGATGCTGTTCCAACAATTACCGCCTCATACTCTGGCTTTGTTAATTCTGAGAATAGCTCTGTATTAACTTCACAGCCAACATGTGTGACTTCGTATACGACCTCATCGGCAGCGGGTGCAACTGAAACAACTTCCTGTTCTGGAGCTGCCGCAACAAATTACTCAATTACATATGTAGCGGGCTCGATCACGGTTGGGGCTGTAAACAACAGCAATAACAATAACAATAATAGCCAGCCCCCAGCTCCTGTTGTTAAGCAGAAGACCACGATCATTTGGGCAAATCCATCCCCGATATTTACAGGTACACCACTTTCCGGGTCCCAACTCAACGCAATCTTCAGCGTTCCAGGAACATGTGTTTACACTCCTGCTCTCGGTACAGTTTTACCTGAGGGGAATTACACCCTCTCTGTCACATGTACTCCGACCGATGGCGTTAACTACGAGCCACTCACCACAACAGTTACCATCCAGGTGAAAGCTGCAAAGAAGAAGCCTTCAATTATCTGGTTTAACCCACTTCCAATCACTTATCCAACTCCACTTGGAAGCAATGAGCTCAATGCGATTCCAAGCGTTCCTGGAACCTTGGATTATCAGCCGGGTTCTGGAACTGTTTTAAATCCAGGTACTCACATCCTTAAGGTAAAGCTCAAGCCAAATGATCCGAACTTTGAAGAGCTGGAAGCTAAGGTCACCATTCTCGTCAGAAGCAAGCCTGCTGATCCAAAGAATCCAAACCCAGCGACTCCTTCCAATCCAAGTCAGCCGGAGGTGAAGGAGCCGGTAGCTCCTTCTAAGCCTGCGAAAGAGGCAGGACCTGCTGCAATTCCTGAGGCACGAAAGGCCCCAGTACTTCAAACCGCAGGTAAGGCAGCTGAGGTCATTACTGTCACTCCAAATGCAGAGAAGACCGGAATTGTTGTCTCAGCACCTGATTGGTCTCTCGCAATCAGTTCAACGACAAAGTTCGTTCAAGGCGACACTGCAGATTCCACAGCGCGTGTTGTGATTGAAAAGGGCAATACAGTCACAACAAGCGGTACTGGCTTCAAGCCATTTAGCCAAGTTGATGTCTTTGTCTACTCAACGCCAACCTGGCTTGGAGCGGTGATTACTGACTCGCTCGGAAACTTCACCACAACGCTACCGATGCCGGCTGCTCTTCCAGAAGGTGAGCACACCTTCCAGGCGGAAGGCTTAACTCCGGATAATCGAGAGCGTACTGCTGCGGTTCCAATCACTTTGATTCCTGCTAAGGAGATCAAAACTCCAGGGCAACTTCGCTTCGAAGTGTATTTCGGCATGAACTCTGTTGTGATTACAAAGGCAGAGGCGGCGAAGATAGCTCGCAATGTGAAGAGAGCGATCTCAAAGGCTGCCCTCGATGCCAAGTTGACTGTGCAGGTTGTTGGTTGGGTTCAGCCAAATCCACGCCCAGGAAACATCAAGTTTCTCTCAACAAACCGCGCGAAAAACGTTGCGAATTTGATGAAGAAACTTGGTCTTAAGGGAACTTATACCCTCAACTTCCCAGGTCTTGAAAAGGACAATATCCCAACAGCTCGCCACGCTTCGGTAACGATTTCTTGGGATATCTCCAAGAGCTCAACGCCGAAGGTGTAATAGGAAGTGTTGATATATGTAATAGATTTAAAGTTGAAGTTGAATAAAGAAACCCCCGCCTCATCTGAGGCGGGGGTTTCTTTATTATTTAATTCTTCATTATTAAATATTGTTTAACATTATTGATTAAGTTTTATGAAGCCTCTGAGATACGTGCGACTCCACGACGAGAGAGGATCGCTGCGCGATCATCTTCGGAGAGTCCACCCCAGATGCCGTAAGGCTCCTGCACTGCAAGTGCGCGTTCGCGACACTTCATTAGGACTGGACATGATGCACAGACAGCCTTAGCTGCGTTCTCACGATTGCGTCGACGGGGACCACGCTCTCCATCTGGATGGAAGAACATCTCTGGATCCATGCCGCGACATGCGCCCTCAAATTGCCACTCCCACTCATCGGCAACAGGACGTAAGGCCTCTGATCGCTCTGCGAATGTATTCATGGTTTGGCTCCTTCTAGAGATCCCACGCTCTGTGGGATGCACTGTGGGATGAAGGCTACAACCGTTTCATAGGTTGTTCAAGGGGCTAACGCTCCAAACCTTGTTCGCGCCGCTTTATTGGCCCCAAATGTCCGAATTTCAAGTGGTGAGATGGCCCACTCTGAGCCATCCTTGCCCCATGGCCAATCTCGAAGAGGAGCTCCTCACCGTCGCTGCCGTCGCCCGGCGCCTCGGGGTGGCACCAGCAACCCTTCGAACATGGGATCGCCGCTATGGCCTCGGCCCATCGACCCATGAGGCGGGCGAACATCGCCGCTACTGCCCAGCAGATCTCGCCAAGTTGATGTTGATGCGTCGCCTTATTAGCGCAGGCGTTGCACCGAGCGATGCTGCTGAGAAAGCGAAAGCGGCAAAGGGTGAGGTAAAGCTTGCCAATATCGTCAAAGAGTTTGAGGTGCGGGAAGAGGTAGTTGCTGCAATTAATAAAGCGCTACAGGCATTTGATATCGCTTTTGTGGAAGAGATTTTAGAGGCCCAATTAGAAGAGCTCGGCGTTGAAATTGCTTGGCATGAAATCATTGTTCCAACGTTGATTGAGATTGGTGAATCATGGCAAGAATCTGGCGAGGGTATTGAGGTTGAACATGCCTTCACTGAGATCTTAAAGAAGTTATTCCGCGATCGATCACAATCGATTGAGACCCCGGTTAATCCAAACCCAGTGGTTATTGCCGCGGTGGGCGAGGAGCAACATTCACTCCCACTCCATGCCCTCGAGGCGCTCTTAAGTGAGAGTGGAATTAGGACTCACTTCCTCGGAGCTCGCACTCCTTTTGAAGCGGTGGCATCGACTATTACTCGCGTGGCGCCACCGGCAGTCTTTCTCTGGGCCCTCCTTCCAAAGAATGCAGACCCTCAGTTCTATCGCAACCTTCCCACCGTTAGACCTGCGCCACGAATTGTCCTGGGCGGCCCTGGCTGGGATGCTGATTCTTGCTCAGATGCCACATTGGTGATGGGTTTGGGCAATGCTGCTGAGGAGATTAAGCGGGCGGTAGGCCTCTAAAAGGCAGTTAGAATTACCCCTCAGGCAGATCAAGGGGAGAGTAGATGTCCATCGATTCAGAGAAGGTGGCGCTCCTTGGCCTGACATATGACGATGTTCTCCTCCTTCCCGATGCATCAGAGGTAGTCCCATCTGAGGTCAATACCTCAACCTGGTTGACTCGCAATATCTCACTCGCCGTCCCACTCGTCTCATCTGCGATGGATACCGTCACTGAATCTGCGATGGCTATCGCTATGGCAAAGGCTGGGGGAGTTGGCATCATCCACCGAAACCTGCCGATTGAAGAGCAGGTAGCTCACGTGAAGTTGGTGAAGAACGTTGGCCTGGCAGGTGCTGCCGTTGGTGTGGGCGATGATGGATTTGCTCGCGCCCAAGCGCTAATCGATGCCGGTGTTGATGTGGTTGTTGTAGATACAGCTCATGGCCACCATCGCGCAGTCCTGGATTCCATCGCTCGCATTAAGAAGTTCTCACCATCGACAGAGATTATCGGTGGAAATATCGCAACCCGTGCCGGCGCACAAGCTCTTATCAATGCGGGTGCTGATGCGGTAAAGGTTGGAGTAGGTCCTGGATCTATCTGCACTACTCGCGTTGTTGCCGGAGTTGGCGTACCGCAGATCACTGCAATCATGGAAGCTGCCAAGGCATGTAATAAGGCGGGCATCCCGTTGATCGCAGATGGTGGCCTTCAGTATTCAGGCGATATCGTCAAGGCGATTGTTGCCGGCGCACACACTGTGATGCTCGGTTCTCTTCTTGCCGGATGTGAAGAGTCACCAGGTGAACTCTTTGAGATTGATGGTCGTAAGTACAAGGGCTATCGTGGAATGGGATCTCTCGGTGCGATGCAATCTCGTGGTGAGAAGAAGTCGTATTCAAAGGATCGCTATATGCAAGATGATGTTCTCTCAGAGGACAAACTTGTCCCGGAGGGAATTGAAGGAAAGGTCGCCTATCGCGGCACGGTTGCAAACGTTGTCCACCAACTCGTTGGTGGTCTACGCAGCGGAATGGGATATGCAGGTGCTCCCGATATTGAGACCCTTCGCCGTGAAGGTCGACTCATTCAAATTACTGCAGCAGGTCTTAAAGAGAGCCACCCACACGATGTGCTCGATGTGGCAGAGGCACCTAACTATGGAAAGAAGGCATAAGTGGAGATCGAAATCGCACCAGGTAAGCGCGCTCGCCAAGCCTTCTCCTTTGACGATATCGCTATCGTCCCAAGTCGTCGTACTCGCACGCCAGAGGAGGTAAGCCTGGCCTGGCAGATCGATGCCTATAAATTTGATCTCCCACTTCTTGCCGCTCCAATGGACTCTGTTGTCTCGCCTGAGACTGCAATTGCTATTGGCAAGCTCGGTGGATTGGGTGTTCTCAACCTCGAGGGGTTGTGGACTCGCTATGACGATCCACGTATTCCGCTCGGTGAGATTGCATCGATGCCAGATAAGCATGCAACTCGACGTATGCAAGAAATCTATGCTGCACCAATTCGTCCAGAACTTATCCGCGATCGCATTCAGCAGATCCGTGATGCCGGTGTCACAGTTGCTGCATCGCTCTCACCACAGCGCACCGTTGAACTCCACGATGCTGTGATTAAGGCTGGCGTTGATATCTTCGTCATTCGCGGCACAACAGTCTCTGCAGAGCATGTCGGGGCAGAGGGCGAAGCGCTCAACCTGAAGAAGTTTATCTATGAGCTTGATGTGCCAGTCATTGTTGGTGGCGTTGCCACTACAACAGGTGCGCTCCATTTGATGCGCGCAGGTGCTGCAGGTGTGCTCGTTGGCTTCGGCGGCGGAGCAGCTCACACCACTCGCACTGTGACCGGAATTGAAGTTCCGATGGCAACAGCAGTTGCAGATGTTGCAGCAGCGCGCCGTGAATACCTTGATGAGTCAGGTGGACGTTATGTCCATGTAATTGCCGATGGCGCTGTAGGTCGCTCTGGTGATATCGCGAAGGCGATCGCATGTGGCGCAGATGCTGTGATGATGGGCTCTGCTCTTGCAAAGGCAGTTGAATCTCCAGGACTTGGTTGGCATTGGGGATCTGAGGCCTATCACCCAGAACTTCCACGCGGCCGACGCTTTAATGTGGGAACCGTTGGAACGTTGGAAGAGGTATTGGTAGGACCTTCTCACTCATCTTCTGGCGATATGAATCTCTTCGGCGCACTTCGTAGAGCGATGGCGACATGTGGTTACTCAGATGTGAAGTCATTCCAGCGCGTTGATGTTGTGATGCACCATGGCAAGTAGTACCTCAACCACACCGCACGGCGTTCTCGTAGTTGATTTTGGTGCCCAATATGCACAATTGATTGCGCGCCGCGTGCGCGAGGCAAATGTCTATTCAGAGATTGTTCCCTCATCAATTACAGCAGCTGAAGTCTCGGCGAAGAATCCAGAGGCAATCATCTTGTCTGGTGGACCTTCATCGGTCTATGCCGACCATGCACCGAAAGTTGATCCCGCAATCTTTGCTCTCGGCATTCCCACATTCGGAATCTGTTACGGCTTTCAAACTATGGCTGCCGCATTAGCTGGAGTTGTGGCGCAGACTGGAAAGTCAGAGTTTGGTCGCACCCCACTTGAAGTGAAGCCTGGTTCAAAGATATTTGCCGGCCTGCCAGCAACTCAATCTGTCTGGATGTCGCATGGTGATGCCGTCTCTGAGGTTCCATGTGGATTCTCAATCTCAGCATCAACTGTGGATACACCTATCGCAGCCTTTGAAGATGCCTCCGGCAAGATTGCAGGAGTTCAATTCCATCCAGAGGTCCTCCACACTGAGCATGGCCAGGCGCTCTTGCAGAACTGGCTCCTTAATATTGCAGGATGCAAACCCTCATGGACCACCGCCAATATCGCAGAAGATGAGATTGCTAAAGCCAAATCAGTGATCGGCGATAAGAAAGTTATCTGCGGTCTCTCAGGAGGAGTTGACTCTGCTGTTGCTGCTGCGATTATTCAGCGCGCAGTCGGAAACCAGTTAACCTGTGTCTTTGTTGATCATGGCTTGTTGCGAAGCGG
>JBEEOC010000031.1:0-8529 GCA_041191845.1 Actinomycetota bacterium
TGATGTTTGCCGGTTGCGATAAGTCACTTCCAGGAATGATGATGGCTGCTGCGCGCCTTGATGTTGCAGCTGTCTTTGTCTATGCCGGTTCGACTCTTCCAGGTCAGGTCGATGGAAAAGATGTCACAATCATCGATGCCTTTGAGGCAGTTGGAGCTTGTGCTCGTGGAATGATTACTAAAGAGCGCGTTGATGAGATTGAGCGAGCAATCTGTCCAGGTGAAGGTGCTTGCGGCGGAATGTATACAGCAAACACCATGGCAACAGTGGGAGAGGCGATTGGTCTCTCACTTCCAGGATCTGCCGCACCTCCTGCAGTAGATCGCCGTCGCGATGGATATGCGCAGGCATCAGGTGCTGCAGTTGTGAACTTGATTGCTAAAGGGATTACTACTCGCGACATCTTGACGAAGAAGGCATTTGAAAACGCAATAACAGCGGTGATGGCGCTCGGCGGGTCAACCAACTCTGTCCTACACCTTCTTGCTATTGCTCATGAGGCAGATGTTGATCTGACGCTAGAAGATTTCCATCGCATTGGTTCAAAGGTCCCACTATTGGGAGATCTCAAGCCATTTGGTAAGTATGTGATGTCAGATGTCGATAAGGTCGGTGGAATTCCAGTTGTGCTTCGAATGTTGCTCGATGCTGGTTATCTCCATGGTGATTGCCTCACCGTCACCGGAAAGACGATGGCTGAGAATCTCGCTGAAATCAATCCACCACTTGCCGATGGCGCAGTACTTCATCCAATCGCAAAGCCGGTCTCAACAGATGTGGGTATCACCATCCTTGGTGGATCACTTGCCACAGAAGGCGCAGTCTGTAAGACAGCGGGAATTGGAATCGAGAGCTTTGAAGGACCCGCACGCGTCTTTGAGCGCGAGCAAGCTGCTATGGATGCTCTTGAGAACGGAACTATTCAGGCCGGAGATGTTGTCGTCATTCGCTATGAAGGTCCAAAAGGTGGCCCTGGAATGCGTGAGATGTTGATGATTACGGGTGCGATTAAGGGAGCAGGCTTAGGTAAGTCGACCCTCCTTCTCACCGATGGCCGATTCTCAGGTGGCTCAACCGGTCTCTGTGTGGGACACGTTGCCCCAGAGGCCGTTGATGGGGGACCAATTGCATTTATCAAAGATGGCGACCGTGTCCGTATCGATATCGCATCTCGCACCCTCGATCTCTTGGTAGATCCAGCAGAGCTTGAGGCGCGCAAGGTGGGATGGAAGCCGCTGACCCATAAGTACACACGAGGCGTCCTTCACAAGTACTCAAAGCTGGTCGGCTCTGCCTCCAAGGGCGCAGTCTGCGACTAAAACAGCTATGAGATGAGCGTTTCAATAATTGAGACGTGCATCTCATCTCTTGACGCATCTACTCGACCTAGGCGAGAATATGGCCATGCGTTCAACAATCGTCTCAGCATCAGTGGTGGTGATTCGATAGCGCATGCCCTTACAGCATGCGCGCCCTCAGATATCTGAGGGTTTTTTCATTTAAGAAAGTAAAAGTTTTAAACAGAAGTGATCTAGCGAGAGACTCCCAGCACGGGAGCTGAGTAGAGAAAGGAGCAAGGAGATGGCAACACAGCACGTTCCAACAGCGAATGGCACCACAATGAGCGGAGCTACTTCATTGGTGAAGAGCCTTGAAGCAGCAGGCGTCGATGTGATGTTTGGCCTTCCTGGCGGCGCCATCCTCCCTGCATATGATCCGATCTTTGACTCAACGATCCGCCATATCTTGGTCCGCCATGAGCAGGGTGCGGGACACGCTGCAACTGGTTATGCGCAGGTAACGGGTCGCGCAGGAGTCTGTATTGCAACATCAGGTCCAGGTGCTACCAACCTAGTAACACCTTTGATGGATGCGCAGATGGACTCTGTTCCTGTTGTTGCAATCACCGGTCAGGTTCCCTCTGCTGCAATCGGCACCGATGCATTTCAAGAGGCAGATATTCGCGGCATCACAATGCCATTTACCAAGCACAACTTCCTTGTGACAAAGGCGGAGGATATTCCCCGCGCAGTCGCTGAAGCCTTTCACATCGCAACCTCTGGTCGTCCAGGACCGGTATTGGTTGACGTGGCGAAGGATGCGCTTCAAGCACAGACAACTTTTAACTGGCCAGGAAAGATTGAGTTAGCTGGTTACAACCCACGAATCACACCTGATTCACAATCGATTGCAGATGCAGCAGCTCTCATTGCCCAGTCAAAGAAGCCGGTCTTCTATGTTGGTGGGGGAGTTATTAAGTCAAATGCTCATCGTGATTTAGCACAACTCGTTGAGGTCCTCGGAGCTCCAGTTGTTACAACCTTGATGGCCCGCGGCGCATTCCCAGATTCACATCCACTTCACCTTGGTATGCCTGGCATGCACGGAACAGTTGCTGCTGTGACTGCTCTGCAGAAGGCGGATCTGCTCATCACTTTAGGCGCTCGCTTCGATGATCGCGTCACCGGCAAGCTCTCCACCTTTGCGGTTAACGCCAAGATCATCCATGCCGATATCGATCCAGCTGAAATTCATAAGAATAAGCATGCCGATGTTCCAGTTATCGGAGACCTGCGCGAGACCATCACTGCGCTTATCCCTGCGCTCAAGGCAGCTCTTGCAAAGAGCCAGCCTGATTTGGCGCCATGGAATGCATCGATGCAGAAGCTCAAATCAACTTATCCCTTGGGATATACCTTGCCGGAAGATGGATCACTCTCACCACAACAAGTGATTGAGCGAATCGGCAAGATCTCTGGAAGTGAAACGATCTTCACATCAGGCGTAGGCCAGCATCAGATGTGGGCATCACAATTTATCTCTTATGAGCACCCTCGCACCTGGCTCAACTCAGGTGGCGCAGGAACTATGGGTTATGGAGTTCCTGCTGCAATGGGTGCAAAGGTTGCCGCACCTGATGCAACGGTCTGGGCGATCGATGGCGATGGCTGCTTCCAAATGACCAACCAAGAGTTGGTGACATGCGCTCTCAACAATATTCCGATCAAGGTTGCAATCATCAACAATGAATCACTTGGAATGGTCCGCCAATGGCAGACCCTCTTCTATGAAGGTCGTTACTCCAACACCAGCCTTGATTCAAAGCGCGTTCCTAACTTCCCACTCCTTGCAGAAGCTATGGGTTGTGTTGGACTCTCATGCGAACGACCTGAAGATCTCGATGCAACAATTGAGAAGGCGATGTCAATCAACGATCAACCCGTTGTCGTTGACTTCCGCGTCCATCGCGATGCGATGGTCTGGCCGATGGTCGCTGCTGGAACTTCTAATGATGAAATCATGATCGCTCGCGCAACAGCGCCTGACTGGGATTCACAGGAGCTCTAATGTCTATTCACACACTCGAAGTTCTTGTTGAGAATGAGCCAGGCGTATTGGCCCGTGTTTCTGGGCTCTTTGCTCGCCGCGCATACAACATCGACACCCTCGTTGTTGGCCCTACTGAAAATCCAGAGATATCGAAGATGGTTATCCAGGTAAATGTGGAGGGCCACTCTCTCGAGCAGGTAATCGCTCAACTCGACAAGCTCATCAGCGTCATCAGCATTGAGGAGCTCGTTGAGGGAACGAAGAAGAGTTCAGCAAATGACACACAACCGGATTACCAGAACTAAGTAAGAAACTAAATAAGTAACCAAGTAAGCACAGACCGCAATCTAGAACTAGGCAAGAAACGACTAAAGGAGAAATACCGTGGCAACGATGTATCACGATCAAGATGCAGATCTATCCGTAATTCAAGGTCGCAAAGTCGCGATCATCGGTTATGGCTCACAAGGCCATGCACACGCGCTCAACCTTCGTGATTCAGGCGTCGATGTTCGCGTCGGACTTAAGGAAGGCTCACCGTCTCGCGCAAAGGCAGAGGCAGAAGGTCTTCGCGTTGTATCTGTTGCTGAGGCAACTAAGGAGGCAAGTGTCATCATGATCTTGGCTCCAGATCACCTCCAGCGCCATATCTATGCTGAGTCAATCTTGCCTAACCTCGAAAAGGGCGATGCTCTCTTCTTCGGCCACGGTTTCAATATTCGTTTCGGTTACATCAAGCCACCTGCAGATGTTGATGTCTGCATGGTCGCACCAAAGGGCCCAGGACATCTCGTCCGTCGTGAGTTTGCTGCAGGTCGTGGCGTTCCAGATATCGTCGCAGTCGAGCAAGATGCAACAGGTAACGCATGGCCGTTGACTCTCTCCTATGCAAAGGCGATGGGCGGACTTCGCGCAGGCGGAATCCTTACAACATTTACAGAAGAGACCGAGACAGATCTCTTTGGTGAGCAGGCAGTTCTCTGTGGTGGCGCATCACAGTTGGTGATGTATGGATTTGAAACTCTCGTTGAAGCTGGATACCAGCCAGAGGTTGCATATTTTGAGTGCTTACACGAACTCAAGTTGATCGTTGATTTGATGTATGAAGGTGGAATCGCAAAGCAGCGTTGGTCAGTCTCTGACACAGCTGAGTTCGGTGACTATGTCTCAGGACCTCGCGTCATCGATCCACATGTCAAGGAGAATATGAAGGCAGTACTTGCTGATATTCAGTCCGGTGCATTTGCGAAGCGCTTTGTTGATGACCTTGAGAATGGCGCTAAGGAGTTCACCGCGCTTCGCGAGAAGGGTGAATCACACCAGATTGAGAAGGTCGGTCGTGAGCTTCGTAAGATGTTTAGCTGGATGAAGAAGAACGATAACGATGATTACAAAGAGGGAAGTGCAGCACGTGGCTAAACCTGTTGTCTTGATTGCTGAAGAACTCAGCGCTGCAACACTTGATGCTCTCGGTCCTGACTTTGAGGTTCGTAACTGTGATGGTGCAAACCGGTCAGAGCTCCTTGAGGCACTTGGTAAGGGAGTAGATGCTGTTCTGATCCGCTCTGCAACGAAGATGGATGCAGAGGCAATCGCTGCAGCAAAGGGATTGAAGGTCATTGCTCGCGCAGGTGTTGGACTCGATAACGTTGATATTCCAGCAGCAACAGCAGCTGGTGTCATGGTTGTTAACGCACCAACATCAAATATCGTCTCAGCGGCAGAGCTTGCAATCTCACTTCTACTTGCATCAGCGCGCTTCATCTCACCAGCACATGCTGCTTTGAGAAATGGAAAGTGGGCCCGTTCCAAGTACACAGGAGCTGAGCTCTTTGAGAAGACGCTCGGCATTGTCGGCTTTGGTCGCATTGGTCAGCTAGTAGCTCATCGCATGCAGGCATTTGGTATGAACGTCATCGCATATGACCCATACCTACAGCCAGCCCGTGCTGCTCAGCTTGGCGTTGAACTAGTAGAGCTCGACGACCTTCTAAAGCGCTCTGACTTCATCACCATCCACCTGCCAAAGACGAAAGAGACCGCAAATCTCATCGGCGTCGAAGCTTTGAAGAAGGTGAAGAAGGAAGTTCGCATCATCAATGCAGCTCGTGGTGGCGTCCTCGATGAGGCAGCTCTTTACGATGCAATTACTGAGGGCCGCGTTGCCGGTGCTGGTCTTGATGTATTTGCAACTGAGCCTTGCACAGATTCACCTCTCTTCCAGCTCGATCAGGTAGTTGCAACGCCTCACCTTGGCGCATCTACCGATGAAGCGCAAGAGCGCGCTGGTATTGCAGTTGCGGTATCAGTTCGCAAGGCTCTTGCTGGTGAATTGGTTCCTGATGCAGTCAACGTTAAGGGTGGCGCAATCCACGATGAGATCCGTCCATCACTTCCACTCGTTGAGAAGATGGCACAGATTGCAACAGCGATTGCTGGAGAGCTTCCAGTATCAATGGAGATCACTGTCAAGGGCGATATCTCAGGACATGATTCTTCTGTTCTTGCAATCAGCGCACTCAAGGGTGCGCTACAGGCAACTGGCTCTGAAGATGTCACCTATGTCAATGCTCCAGGGCTTGCCGCAGAGCGCGGTGTCACATCAAGTGTCTCAACATCTGCTGATAGTCCTGAGTACCGCAGCATGATCTCACTTCACGCCGCGCTTGCTTCAGGTCATCAGATCAAGGTCGATGGAACTCTGATGGGAATTAAGAAGACTGAGAAAATCATCGCAATTGATGGCTTTGATCTCGATCTTCCACCTACCGAGAACCTCCTCTTCCTTCGTTACACAGATAAGCCAGGTGTTGTCGGCGCAGTCGGTAATACCTTGGGTGCAGCGAAGATCAATATCGCAGGTATGCAGGTTTCACGTGAGGCTGCAGGCGGTAAGGCGCTGATGGCGCTCACCGTTGATTCACCTGTCTCTGACTCAGTTACCGAAACAATCAAGAAAGAGATTGCAGCAGATCTCGTCCGTTCAGTCTCATTGGTAGGTTAATTTAAATATGTCCAAGTCATTCAACCTTGCAGTTATTCCAGGTGATGGAATTGGAACCGAAGTTGTAGGGGAGGGCCTTAAGGTCCTTGACGCTGTTGCTGCAAAGTATGGCGTTACTTTCAATAAGACCAACTACGACCTCGGTGCTGGTTACTGGCATCGCACTGGAGAGGTTCTTCCTGATTCAGTGATGGCAGAGCTAGCGAAGGCAGATGTGATCCTCCTTGGCGCAGTGGGAGATCCCACTGTTCCATCAGGTGTCCTCGAGCGCGGACTTCTTTTGAAGCTCCGCTTTGCCTTCGATCACTACATCAACCTCCGCCCTGCAAAGTTGATGCCTGGCGTTACTGGTCCACTTGCGACGAAGGCACCGATTGATTTCGTCGTTGTTCGCGAAGGAACCGAAGGCCCATATGTTGGCGCCGGTGGAACTCTCGCTGAAGGAACCGATGCCGAGATTGCAACGGAAGAATCTCTCAATACCCGTCGTGGTGCAGAGCGAGTAATCCGAGATGCCTTCGAGCGCGCATCAAAGCGTGAGCGTAAGAAATTGACCCTTGTTCATAAGAACAATGTTCTTACTCGCGCAGGTGGTCTCTGGACTCGCACCTTTAACGAGGTTGCTAAGGAGTATCCAGCTATTACTACCGATTACCTCCACGTTGATGCAGCTTCGATGTTCTTTGTCACCAACCCGGAACGCTTTGATGTTGTTGTTACAGATAACCTCTTCGGCGATATTTTGACTGACATCGCAGCTGCTATCTGTGGTGGTATTGGTCTTGCTGCATCAGGCAATATCAATCCAACAGGAAAGTACCCATCTATGTTTGAGCCGGTCCATGGCTCTGCGCCAGATATTGCAGGTAAGAACATCGCAGATCCAACTGCAACCATCATGTCTGTTGCGATGATGCTCAATCACCTTGGTTTAACCGATGCAGCTCGCGATGTTGAGAAGGCGGTCGCTCAAGATCTTCTCAACCGTGGAGATGCAAAGCGCAGCACGACAGAGGTCGGAGCTGCTCTAGTAGAGCTGGTGAAGTAAATGAAGATCTCCCTCAATCCCAACGCCGTACCTGCACAGAAGCGTGAAGCGCTTATCGCTGAAGGTGGATTTGGTAAGTACTACACAGATCACATGGTGGTCTGTGATTGGAGCGAGAGCGAGGGGTGGTCAGAGCCTGAGCTGATTCCATATGGACCAATCACCTTAGATCCAGCAACAGCGGTCTTTCACTATGGCCAAGAAATTTTTGAGGGAATGAAGGCATATCGCCAACCAGATGGCAGCGTTTCTCTCTTTCGCCCTGAGGCAAATGCTCGTCGCTTTGCAAACTCTGCTAAGCGCCTGGCACTTCCTGAGATGCCAGAGGATTTATTCCTCGAGACTGTTCATGCACTTGTGAAGCAGGATATCGCCTGGGTTCCAAATCAAGTGGGAGAGTCTCTCTATATACGTCCCTTCATGATTGCAACAGAGGTTGGCCTTGGAGTTCGCCCATCTAATAAGGCGAAATACATTCTTATTGCAACACCTGCTGGCGCCTACTTCGATCCATCAAAGCCAGTTTCAGTTTGGATTTCAACTGAATATGTTCGTGCGGCGCAGGGCGGAACCGGCGAAGCAAAGTGCGGTGGAAATTACGCAGCATCTCTCATCGCCCAGAAGGCAGCAGCTGCTCAAGGATGCGATCAAGTTGTCTGGATTGATGCGAAAGAGCGCAAGTGGGTTGAAGAGATGGGCGGCATGAACCTTTACTTTGTGAAAGGTAAGGGGGCAGATGCTCGCGTTGTCACACCAAAGCTCACCGGAACTCTTCTGCCAGGAATTACACGTGACTCAATTCTTACTGCAGCCCAAGATCTTGGATATAAAACAGAAGAGGTCATGATCTCGGTCGATGATTGGCGTGATGGAATCGTATCGGGAGAAATCACTGAGATCTTCGCCTGCGGTACTGCAGCTGTTATCTCACCTGTCGGTCAGGCAAAGTCAGCGATGGGCACCTGGGTGACTGGCGACGGTAAGCCTGGTGCAATCACAATGCAGATTCGCAATCACATGCTTGCGATCCAACATGGAAACTCAGCAGATACTCATCACTGGATGAAGCCGGTTAAGTAATGGCACTTATCACTTCAGGTTTAGATGACAGCTTTCACATCTATGACACCACCCTTCGTGATGGCGC
>JBEEOC010000032.1:0-12597 GCA_041191845.1 Actinomycetota bacterium
CGTGACGATTGGCTAAGTTTGCAAGTGGAACGAGAGTTGCAGATCCATCAATGGCGTCGGTCTTCTCTGCTGCGTCTCCTACTGCGTAGATATCGTGATTGCTTGTGCGATTGAAGTCATCTACTTCAATTCCGCCACGTGATCCAATCGTTAACCCTGCTGCCTTTGCAAGTCCGGTATCTGGGCGAACTCCAATTGCCAATATGACAAGCTCGGCATCTAAGACAGTCTCATCCGAGAGAACTACTGTTGTTGGGGTTACATCTTTAGCGCTAACGCCAAGATGCAAAGTGACTCCATGCTTACGCATCTCTTTTGCAACTAAAGTCGCCATCTCTGGATCAAGGGGTGCAAGAACTTGTGGGGCTGCCTCGACTACCGTTGTTGGCACGCCTTTATGTACAAGGTTCTCTGCAAGTTCGACACCGATAAATCCGCCACCGATGACAACTGCGCTCTTTGGCTTTGCATTTACTCGATTAGCGATTTTTTCAACATCTTCAACAGTGCGAAGTGTGAGTGCTCGTTCGATACCAGGAATAGGAGGAACTACGGGTGATGCGCCTGGGCTGAGAATTAACTTGTCGTATGAAAGAACGTATTCCTCATTCTTCTGCCAATCCTTAACAGTGACAGTCTTGGCTAGTGGATCAATGCTTGTCACCTCGGTTGCTACGCGGACATCTAATTTGAATCGTGCATGAAGTGAAGCAGGTGTCTGCAATAGAAGCGCATCTTCCTCTTCAATAACTCCGCCCACAAAGTACGGAAGTCCACAGTTTGCATAGCTAACGTGGCCACTCTTCTCCACAACAATGATTTCTGCATCGGCATCCAGGCGACGCATACGGGTGGCGGCAGACATTCCGCCTGCCACTCCCCCAACAATAACTACACGCATTTATGCAACTACTGGAAGGCCGGCCGCTTGCCAGCTTCCAATACCCTCATCAAGATTGAATAGCTTGGTAAAGCCCGCCTTATTCATTGTCTCAACTGCAATGCGTGAACGGCGACCGCTCTGGCAGTAGATGGCATAAGTCTTCGTGTTATCGAGAGTCTTGATCTCGCTCTCAAATGTCATTCCCTCAACATCAATATTGATGGCACCCTCAATATGGCCAGCAGCGAACTCTCCGGCAGTGCGAACATCGAGCAGGATTACACCAGCTTCCTGCGCCTTGGCCTGAAACTCAGCTGGTCCAAGATCAGTTGCCCCTGCTGAGCCACCACATGATGTGAGGGCAAGTGTTGATGCAAAAATTACGGCGATGAGCTTTTTCATTTTTCCTTATTTCTCTTTGAATTATGCGAGACTCAAGAAGAGTTTCTGGAGCTTCTCTTGAACGGCTTGGCTGTCATTCTTATCGTCCACGATGCACTCACGAAGACTGGTAGAAAGCAATGTAAATGCTGCGGTATTGACCGCTTTGCTCACGGCAGACATCTGGGTGACTATCTCGTCGCAATTGCGGCCTTCTTCTAGCATCCGGATCACTGCGGCCAGTTGGCCGTGTGCGCGCTTGAGGCGCTTTGAGATAGCCTCAATCTGCGCTTCATCTTGAAGAACGTGGGTCGGTGTCTTAGCCACGAGAGACCTCTAGCACTTACAGATCTGGTCTTCGGAGAGACCTGCAAGAGCCTCATCAATATGCTGACCACAACCTGACCAGGTGTACTTCTTACATGTATTGCATACTACTTTTGAGCACATTCTCTTATCCCTTTCTGAGTGCTAGCCCTTGCTTTCGGGCTTAACTTAGCATACCCCTAGGGGTATGCTCAAACCGTACCAGAAACGCTGGTAATTTTCATAGGAGAGAGAAATGTCCAAGAAAGTCGTAGTACTAGGCGCGAATTTTGGCGGCCTCACAGCTGCTCTATCACTCAAGAAGGAATTAAAGAACGATGTAGAAGTCACGGTCGTGAGCGATAGAGACTATTTCCTATTTAACCCCTCTCTCATTTGGTTACCCTTTGGAAAGCGAAAGGAGTCGAATGTAACTTTTAAGGTGGCTCCTACCTTTGAAAAAGGTGGAGTCCACTTCATCAACACCGCAGCAAAAGAGATCAAGCCTGAGCTCCACAAAGTGGAGCTAGCAAATGGTGAAAGCATTGATTATGACTACCTCGTGATCGCAACCGGTACTCGGAATAAACCAGAACATGTCCAAGGCCTATTTGAAAATACCTCAACAATCACAACTCTCGGTGATGCAGAAAATGCCGGTCGAGAATGGAAAAAATTCCTCGATAATCCAGGAGATATCGTCATTGCAGCAACGCAAGGTGCAAGTTGCTTTGGCGCTGCTTATGAATTTCTATTCAATACTTCATACCAACTCAAGAAAGCTGGATTAAAGAAGCAAGTCAAGCTCTCATATGTGACTTCTGAGCCGTTCCTAGGTCACTTTGGCATCGGAGGACTCAATCATGGTGAGCAGCTTCTCGGTATGTTTCTCAAGAAAGAGAAGATCAGCGCATACACAAATGTAGCGCTGGATTATGTTGACCAAGGTCGTATGGTTACAACAGAAGGTGTAAACCATGATTTCAAATGGTCAATGACGATTCCACCTTTTGTAGGTCAGGATTTTCTTAGAAAGACAGAAGGTCTCGTAAACGCCGGAGCCTTTGTTGATGTTCGTCCGACTTATCAATCCCTTAAGTGGGATGACATCTATGCGGTGGGCCTAGCTGCTGCAGTGACAGCCCCATGGAGCACCCCAACTCCCGTAGGTGTTCCGAAGACAGGATTTCCAACAGAGCAAATGGCCCACGTTGCCGCAAAAAACATCGCAGCTCAAATTCGTGGTGAGGAACCTCGCCATGAAAAAGAGTTTGGTGATATTCCTGCTGTCTGCATCATGGATGCGGGTAACAATGGAGTCTTGATTCTTGCTGACAAGATGTTGCCACCTCGCAAACATGGAATGTTGATCCCTGGCCCGCAGAATCATCTAGCCAAGTTGGCATTTGAGAAGTACTTCATCTGGAAGATGAAGGGTGGCCATGTCAACCTTCCATAGCTCTATGAAATAAGGAAAAGAATCCCACCCAGCAATCACCTCTCCGATTTGCTGGGTGGGTTTTTCATTAAAGAATCGACTATTCCACCCGATCATTAAGGGCGGGAGATGAAAAATCGAGCGAGTCGGCGATGATCTCAATATTGGACACGAGCGATAAGCCTTTAACAATCTGAGCCTTTTCCACCTTTGAGTTATTTGCAATTAACAGTTGTGAGAGGGCATCTGTTGCGACTCGAAGATCTTCTGTTGGCGTCGACTTCGCTCCAACGATCTCCTCTGGATCTTCAATATGAGATGCCAGGGCATAGCTTGCAGCTGAGAGCGCAACCGCTGTCTCTTTCCGTGAGAGATCTGCAATTCCAGAATCCACCGATGCATCAAAGAGATTACGAGCAATCACTCGAATCTGAACCAATGTGTGTTCTATTGCCAAACTCTCTTGCAGCGCCTTCTCTGCTGCATCTCTCTGGCCCACTCGAATCCAACGCGAATACCCTTTTGCTTCACCAATTTGAAGGCGGAGCTCAGGAAGTTTTCTCACCAGAGCTCGAGCGCGTGCCAACCAATGACCAGCATCTTCTTGCGAATACCCAGATGCCACACCCTCTGACATCTCTGCAAGAAGCGCAGCTCCCTGCAGACCTAACTTATTGAGAAGTTCATAGGAGCGATCGATGGGTGTCTTGGGATGAGAGAAGTATGAGAAAGCAATACCTGTGAGCGCACCTACCAAGGTGGCACCAAGTCTATGTGCGACAGTGCTTTCAGAGAGCCCAGGGCCGATGATAATCATCGCAACAACCGGAACGTTGACCGATGCAATCGTTCCCAACTTCAATACTGCAGCCAGAAGTGAGCAGATCACAATGGTGATTGCGATTGAGGCAAAGCCCAGGCCGAGGTAGTGCACAGAGATTGTGGCGACGATGGCGCCGATGAAGTTACCTAGGATCTGGCCAAAGCCTTCACGGAGTGAGCGATGGAGACTGATGCGGATAGTCAGCGTTGAAACGATTGCTGCCACGATTCCGCCATTGGTGCCTAATTGATTACCTATCAACCAGGCAGTTCCTCCAGCAAGGCTTGCGACAACAATCTGTCGATACCAGAGGAGATCCTTAAACATTACTTCTCTTCGAGGATAAGTGAGACTGAGTTGATGCACCAACGCTCATCCGTTGGCACGTCATAGCCCTCGCCCTTAAAGACATGGCCTAGGTGTGAATCGCACTTTCCGCATCGCACCTCAGTGCGAATACGAGGTGCCAGGGAGCGATCTTCGAGCAAGCGAACTGAATCTGCAGCTGTTGGGGCATAGAAAGATGGCCAACCACAACCGGAGTGAAACTTTGTCTCTGATCTAAAGAGCTCATTGCCACAGGCTTTGCAACGGTAAGAGCCGACCTTGTCGGTCTCTGTGTATTCACCGGTGAAGGGGCGCTCAGTTGCACCCTTGCGGAGCACCTCGTAAGAGAGCGGATCTAGCTTCTTTGCAAGCTCTGCCTCATCGAGATTAGCTGGGTTTGAGATGTTCTCCATCCCTTAACTTTAGAGCCTTTCAACTTTCGGCGCATTTCTTCACCAGTTAGACTCACGATATGACATGGTCAGCGCCCACAAATGCAGATGTGAAGGCACTTCTAGAGAAGTCAAAGAATGTGGCCATTGTTGGCATCTCCAATAAGGAAGATCGAGCCAGCTACCAGGTGGCTAAGTGGCTTCAGCAAAACTCGCACTTCAACCTCTTCTTTGTTAATCCAGTCATCGATGAAGTTTTAGGCCAGAAGACATATCCATCCCTTGCAGATATTCAAGAAGAGATAGATATCGTCGATGTCTTTCGCAAAGCAGAGGATTGTCCTTCTGTATTAGAGAAGGCGATTGCTATAGGGGCTAAATCAATCTGGCTTCAATTGGGAATCACGAATGATGAAGTTGCAGCTGTTGGTACCGAGGCGGGCCTAGAAGTCGTCATGGATCGCTGCATTAAGATTGATTACGCAAATTTGATTTAGAGTCCGGTTACCTTCACTGCAGCAAGTGCAACACCAGCAACGATAACCCAGGCAATCATTCCCATCGCCATTGGACGAGGGCCAATCGCGCGGATCGCCTTCCATCTCACGCCAGAGCCGAGCGCGACAAGACCTGCGCCGAGTAATACCTTGCTGGTGAGGACGATGTAGTCATGAATTGTTGAGTCAATGGTGAAGAGGTTGTTGATTGTTGCAACTGCGATAAAGCCGAGAACGAAGAATGGAATTAGTGGCACTTTAGCCCCAGTTGTCTCACTCTTTCCCTGCGAGGTGAGCCACTTGCGATGGCGGATTGAGAGAATCAAAACAATCGGTGCTAGAAGGCATACTCGTGCCAGCTTTACGACAATCGCATATTTATCAGCGCCATCGCCCCAGACAGAGGAAGTTGCAACTACTTGGCCAACATCATGGACGGCAGCGCCGGCCCATGAGCCAAATTCACGGGTATCGAGATTGAGCAAGTGGCCAAGGAAAGGCAACATGAAGATGGAGAGCGTGCCACAGAGCGCAATCAATGCAATCGCATAGGAGGTCTCTTCCTCTGATGCACGAGTCTGTGGTCGGATTGCAGCCACTGCTGTTGCACCACACACACCAAAGCCAACTCCGATAAGAAGACCGAGATCTCCCGACATCTTAAAGAGCTTAGAGAGAGCAAGGATTCCAAAGATGGTGAAGGAGACAACGATGGCGACGGTGATAACGCCCTTAATCCCAATCTCTTTCAGTGATGCAACGCTTACCTGTGCTCCAAGAAGTGCAACACCTATTCGCATCAGCGTCTTACTAGAGACCTTTGTTGCAGGCGCTGCATAAGTTGGCCAGGTGAAGAGGTTAGCTGCGATGAAACCAAAGGCGACGCAGAGCGCTAATGGGCTAATCGCAGATTGGAGATGATTGATCTCAAAGGCGATTGCAACAAGGATTGCAATTAATAGAAAGCCCGGCAGATATGACTTCACCGTCTTTGCATCCATTGCAACACCCATCTTCTAGAGACCTAATTGCCCAGCTACTGAATCGGTAATCGTGATTTCATCATCGAGATTGAGCTTGCCAGGGTTGACTCGGTTGGATCCTGGCAGGCGACCACCAGCGTTCTTGACCTCACCTGCAAATTGATTGAGTCGACCTTGATCGCCATCGACAGAGAGCTTTGCTGCATCGATTGCGATGATGAAGTGGGCGATCTGTTGTGGATTGGCATCTTGACTACTTGCAAACATGTCAGGGATATTCTTTGAAAGCGTTGGACCGATTAGAACGCCGGTAAGGGATTCAACTAAGACGGCTAGTGCGTATCCCTTTGCACCACCAAGTGGAGCAAGCATTCCAGCAAGAGCTTCTTTCGCATCGACAGTTGGAGAACCATCTGCGGTGAAGGCCCATCCCGGTTCTAGCTCTGCACCAGCTTGCGCCTTCGCTTGAATCTTTCCACGAGCAACTGCGCTCGTTGCCAGATCGACAACGGTTGGTGGGTTGGTTGGAATACCAGCTGCAACAGGAGATGTAGAAAGGAGCGGCTTATTTCCACCCCACGGTGGCATCACTGCAGGTCCAGTACTAAATGCAATACCTACTAAGCCTTGATCAATCATCGGCCAGACATAGATTCCTAGTGCACCGCAATGAGATGAGCGACCAACACCGACTGCTGCAATTCCATTGACCTTTGCGCGCTCTGTGGCGAGTTGCGCCGCCTCCTGCAACTGCCAGTGTCCTAGGCCATCCTCACCATCAAAGACAACCAGCCCTGGAAGATCTGTAACCTTCTTCAACTCTGCCTTGGGATTTATTCCACCAGCCTTTAACCGCTCAAGATAGAAAGGAAGGCGCATAAGTCCATGGCTTCCAATCCCCCATCGATCGCTAGCGACAATGGCATTGGCGCTGACGGCAGCTTTCTGCGGATCCATTCCGACAGAGATAAGGAGCTCAGTTGCGCGCTCGATAGCACGACCAACAGTTAATTGAGTCATGAGCGAGTGCTTTCCTTGATAGAACCAACTGCATTAATGGCAGCTTTGCCAGAGAGCAGTAACTCAATATTGGCTGTGAGAATCTCGTTGATACGCAATTGGCTCTCAGCTGTGATGCCAGCAACGTGTGGTGCAAGGATGACATTCGGAAGTGTCTCAAGCTCGCCAACAACTGGTGGCTCTTGGGCGCGAACATCAAGGGCAGCACCAGCAATGGTCTTTGCCTTAAGCGCCGTAATGAGATCAGCCTCATTGATGACTTCGCCACGACCAACGTTGACGATGATTGAAGTGGGCTTCATCAAAGCAAGAGTTGCCGCGTTGATTGTGTTATTTGTCTGTGGCGTTGAAGGCATATGGATGCTGATGACATCTGCGCCCTTTAAAACATCTTCCATCGAGTGCATGCTCATATTGAGGGCGGGCAAACGTGGATCATCTTCCTTCACATATGGGTCGTAGCCCAAAACTTTGCAGTTGAATCCCTGAATCAATCGGGCTGTTGCCATTCCGGTTGCACCGCAACCCAGAAGTCCCCAGGTGAGCCCGGAAAGTTCACGTCCTGGTGTGCGAATCCACTTACCTTCACGCGTTGCCACATCATGGGTTGGAATAGAGCGAAGAAGTGAGAGGGCAAGTCCCAAGGTGAGTTCGCCAACGCTAACTGCATTAGCTCCCAGTCCTGCAACTACTACTACTCCAGCAGCATCTGCCGCCTTAATATCAATATTGTCCAGACCCACACCTGCGCGTGCAATCACCTTGAGTTTCGGTGCTGCAGCGATGATTTCAGCGGTTACCTGGGTGCGATTGCGAACGACAAGAGCTGTCGCATCTTTAATCTTTACCTTGAGCTCTTCTGGATCTTTCCATAAATCGTCTTCACGAAGAATGGGGAAGCTCCCTCCCAATTTCTCGAAAGGAGCTCCCCATACATCTTCAGATATAAGAATCACGAAGTTCTAGATCTCTTCTATTACGCAGAGATATAGAGCTTGGTGAATGTGTACTCACGGTGGCCCATAACCTCAGCGGTGCAGAGGCGACCGTTGACTGTGCGCTCGATGACATCCATCATCATGTCGCCAGCCTTAGTTAAGTCATACTCATAGCGGAGAAGGCCTGAGACATCGAGGTCCATATGCTCCTTCATACTACGAGCTGTCTTGATATTTGCAGTCAACTTCAAGACCGGAATGATTGGGTTACCAATCACATTGCCTTGACCTGTTGGGAAGAGGTGGATAACAGCGCCAGCTGCTGCCATGAGCGTTACACACTCTGCAGCTGCTGATGATGTATCCATGAAGTAGAGGCCCTTCTTCTTTGGATCTGGCTCCTGTGCTGGTTTTAGAACGCCAACAACTGGAACTGAACCTGTCTTTGCGATATTGCCAAGCGCCTTCTCTTCAATGGTTGTAAGACCACCTGCGATATTGCCCTGTGTTGGTTGTGATCCAAGGAGGTTTGCACCAGTTGACTCGATGACCTTGATGTAATTGTCATATGTAGTCTGGAAGAGGTTGCGGCAGGCATCATCGATGCAACGCTCTGCAATGAGGTGCTCTCCACCTGTGAGCTCTGAGGTTTCACCGAAGAAGACTGTGCCTCCTGCTTCGACCCAGCGATCGACTGCCTGTGAAGTAGTTGGGCAAGAGCCGAGGCCAGATGTTGTATCTGACTCTCCGCACTTGATCGACATAATCATGTCGCCGATCTCTGCAGGTTCGCGCTGAAGCTCTGATGCATCTTGGAGGAACATAGCTGCTACGCGGCTCGCCTCAGCGATTACTTGGAGATCACCCTTTCCTTCAATTGAGAATGCAGCAACTGGCTTACCAGTTGTTGCAATTCCATCGGCAACTTTCTGCGTCCACTTTGGCTCAATACCAATAACAACAACTGCTGCAACGTTTGCATTGCGGCCGGTGCCGATAAGTGTCTGGAATGTGAGCTCTAGATCTTCACCAAATTGGAGGCGACCAAAGGCGTGCGGAAGAGCGAGAGTGCCAGGAATAACCTTTGCAACAGCTTCTGCAGCTGCATTTGAGAGGTCATCGAGCGGCAAGATAATGACGTGGTTGCGGATACCCATCGTGCCATTTTGGCGACGGTATCCTGTTAAGCGCGGCTTGCTTCCCATCGATAACTCCTCATGTTGTGTGTATGGATGTAATCACCTTTTTTAATAGGCGCTGAAGCAAGGCCAACCTTGATGCCGTACTTGATAATCGCATCGCCCTCTGCGAGATCGGTCAGAGCGAACTTATGACCGAGTGGAATTGCATGATTCAAAATTGCTGTGCTCTCAGTTCCCTGCTTCACAGAACGCCCGTGAAGAGTCCCTGGCTCCAGATCCTCCATCGCCACGGCGACGTTATCGCCATCGTGGTGAAGTAAGAACTGTGGCGGTGTGATTGCCATAGATGCCCCTCTTCCTTCATTGGTTACCTCGCTAGCGGTGATCCGCTAGGTAATTCGTGAGCCTGCTCCACCCCCGTTTTCAAGGTAGTGGTCTGACCTCTGCCGAGAGTCTAAAGGTTTTGAGCGTATTTTGTCTAGACCCCTGCCCAAATAAGTGCAAGTGGTCTAACCTTTACCCATGGGACGCGAACTTCGTTATGGGATTATCGGCGCCGGCAGCATGGGGCGCGAGCACATACTCAATGTCAATGTGATGGGCACCGGGGTCGTCACCGCCCTCGCCGACCCTCATCAGCCAAGTCTCGATGCCTCCCTTGCCCTCGCCCCTGGCGCGAAGACCTTCGCCGATCACAGAGCCCTCCTTGAATCAGGGCTGGTCGATGCCGTAGTCGTCGCCACCCCCAATGACACACATGCTGCTGTCCTGAAAGATGTATTGGCCACAGATATTGCAGCTCTCATTGAGAAGCCACTTGCCACAACGATGGATGATTGCAAAGCAATCAAATCATGGGGTGAAGGTCGAAGCGCTCTCACCTGGATGGCCCTTGAATATCGCTTTATGCCACCAGTGACCGAGGTGATCGATCGCGCTCGTGCTGGAGAGGCGGGAAAGATTCACCAAGTCTCTATCCGCGAACATCGCGAGCCTTTCTATCCCAAGGTAGATAACTGGAATCGCTTCACCGAGCGGACCGGTGGAACTCTCGTCGAGAAGTGCTGCCACTATTTCAATTTGATGGATATCGTCATCGGAGAAAATCCAGTAAAGGTTTTTGCATCAGGTGGACAAGCAGTCAACCACCTCGATGAGAATTACGATGGCAAGCAGGCAGATATGCTCGATAATGCATTTGTCATTCTTGAATACGCCAATGGCGCTCGTGGAATGCTCGATCTCTGCATGTTCGCTGAAGGCTCTTTTGATAAAGAGATTCTCACTGTTGTGGGAAGTGAAGGAAAAATCGAATCCTTCTTGCCATCCCAGATTGTGAAGGCATCGCGTCGCGATAACTACGGCGCCCGCACTGAGTGGTCAAGCGGGGCGAGTAAGGGACGTGGCCATGAAGTTAAGCATGTTCATAATTACGATGTTCGCTATATGGGCCACCACTACGGTGCTAGCTATATCGAGCATGTGAAATTTAGAGAGGCGCTCCTTAACTCAACACCTGCCGAGGTAACGCTCAACGATGGTGTAACGAGCGTTGCAACGGGACTTGCCGCCCATAAATCAATCCGCGAGGGGCGAGTAGTGACCCTGGCTGAGATGTGGGCTTAAGCCACTTTTACTTTAACTTTAACGAACATCCGTCCATGGACGGGCGTAGGTATCAACGATCTCAGCGAGCTTCTCAAGACGTGGAATCGAAACCTCACGAAGCGCTGCTGGTATATCGCTAGAACCGACGATATCTGCCCAGACCGCGCGACCTGCAAGGAATCCACTCGCCCCACCTTGAGCACATGCCTTCACGGCATCTGCAAAGAATGGCGCCTTCACACCATTAGAGAGAACAACCCATGGCGTTCCAACAGCTTCTGAGATGCGCTCAGAATTACGTGTGATCGCAGTGAGGTCACCTTCACCATGGAATGGAACCTCTGCCTTATAGAGATCTGCGCTCCACTGAGATGCCTCTTTCGCTGCGATGATTAACTCTTCTTCGCGATCGAATGAGCGAGACGAATCTGTAGGTGGCTTCACAATCACCTCGATAATTGATGGAAGACCTGACTTTGCACAGAGCTCGTTGAACTCTGCCACTAACTTTGCTCGTGATTCAGGTGACTCATCATTGCGCCAGAGAACTAGGAACTTCAATCCAACCGATCCAATATCGCGCATCCGTAGTGGATCAACATCTTTATCTACTGCAGTATCGGTAGCAGCGCCACCAGCAGGGCCAACAAGTAAATCTGCGGCAGCTATCAACCCACAAGTTGGAGCAAGCACTTTCTGATCGATGATTGCATCGATGCCGAACTCTTGATCAACAAGGAGCGCTGATGCATATGGTGAGAGCTCACGAGCAACATCGACCTTAAATTGTGTTAACTGAGAATCTGGCACCGGTGTGCTCTGATGAGCGGCAAACATACCGCGCAGCGCCTCTCGTTGATCGACTGCAACCATGGCGAGAGCCCCTGATGGACGGGCCAGTTTTGTTAGTGCTCTTCTCATGATGTGTCTCCTAATTAGTCGAATTGCTGAGAAAGGTATTGAGTTCTTTGAGTGTAGGAATTGCTGATTGACCATCGAGGCCTCGGCAAGAAAGCGCTGCAACTGCATTTGCGCGAAGGAGCGCCTCTTCCATCGGGCGACCTTCAACAACCTGTGCCATCAGCGCACCATGGAAGACATCACCCGCACCTAAGGTGCTCACCACATCGACTTTAAATCCAGGAGCGGTGATAAATGAATCGACATATGCCGCACTACCTTCTGCGCCACGCGTTGCCACAACGATATTTCCCGCGCTCTGCGCATCCTTAGCCATCGCATCATGGAGTGAGAGCCCTGGATGGCGAAGCGCCATCTGTCGATCTGTAGGAACAAAGAGATCTACAAGGGCAACGTCAAAGCCCTCAACGCCATAGCCTGCATCGAATGAGATCTTCGGACCTTTACCGCGTGAAATTCCAAGTTCACCAAGTCGATTGATGCCGACATGGTCGCAGTGCACCCAAGAAGCACCCTTAACTAACTCTAGAGCTGCTTGGCTAACAGGTGCTTGAACTACTGGCTGGCGAGTGCTGATAGCGCGGGCGCTATGTTCTTTTGAAGCAACGATGACGCTTCCTGCGGTTGGAGTTGAGCCAATAGAAATTCCGGAAGCATCTACGCCTTCACGTTTAAAAATCTCAAGGATTTCGCGGCCATCTGCATCATCACCAATTGTTCCCACAATTGCAGTTGAGATACCTAAACGTGCCAGAGCAACAGCAGCAACTGCAGCAGGTCCTCCCCCACCGCGAGCAATCTCCTGCGCTAAAACTCTCTCATCCTCTGATGGATAGCGGTCAACGAGCGCGATGGTATCCATCGTGATGACGCCAACGCAGACGACATCTACTTTATTCGCGGGCATCTGCCAGTGCGGTCGCTCGTGCGCCAGAGAT
>JBEEOC010000033.1:0-8077 GCA_041191845.1 Actinomycetota bacterium
TGATAAATCGCTGCAGCGAGAGGAAGAGAATCACAAGTGGGATTGCCGCAATCAAAGATCCTGCCGCAAATGGTCCCCAGTTCTGTCCAAATTGCTGGCCAACAAATTGCTGTAATCCGACTGCAACTGTGCGGCTATGAACATCCTGGAGGAAGAGCGACGCGAGGACAAACTCATTAAAGGTTCCGATAAAGGAGAGGAGCGCAGTCACTGCAAGAACAGGAGCGGCAAGTGGGAAGAAGATAATCCAGAAGACCTGGAATGAACTTGCTCCATCAATACGGGCAGCTTCATCGAGCTCAAGTGGAATGGTGTCGATATATCCCTTGAGCAACCAGGCGTTGACTCCCATAGAGCCACCGAGATAGATCAAGAGCAGACCACCGAGTGAGCCAAGACCAATAGCCGGAAATACTGTGTAGACGCGTTCCATCATCACATAGATCGCAGCGAGTGCTAGAAATGATGGGAAGACCTGGACCAAGAGCAGCGCCTGGAGTCCCAGTTTTCTTCCCTTAAAGCGCATACGGCTAAATGCAAATGCTGATGCAGTTCCAACAAAGACTGAGATTGCCGCATTTGCAACTGCGAGGATGACTGAGTTCTTCACCCAGGTCAGATATGGAACTGCAGGGTTGTTAAAGAGAACCTTATAGTTATCCAAACTCCAAATCTGCGGGATGAGAGAGGATGTTGCAAGAGATCCCGTTGGGTTGAAGGAGCTAGTAATAACTACATAGATTGGAAAGAGTGTGAAGAGAATGAGCGCCCAGATAAAGATGTGGGAGCCAATCTTCTTTGACTGCAACGTTGTCTTAGCCATTACATGGTCTCCAATACTTTAGAACGACGCAGCGACCAGAGCGAGATACTTCCCACGATAAAGAAGATCACCATTGAGATTGCCGATGCAAGACCCAAGTTCTGCTCCTGTGAACCAAATGCAGTCTTATAGGTGTAGGTAATCAAAATATCGGTAGCTCCGGCAGTCTGACCCTCCAACACATTTGTCGGACCACCACCGGTTAAGAGATAGATAATGTTGAAGTTATTGAAGTTAAAGGCAAATGATGCAATCAACAGTGGAGAGAGAATCTGCAAGATAAGTGGCAACTTAATCTTTCCCATAATTTGGCGGCCATTGGCGCCATCGATCGATGCCGCCTCTTCCAACTCAGATGGAATCGATTGAAGTGCGCCAGAGCTGATGAGATAGAAGTAAGGGAATCCGAGCCAGAGGTTAACGATCAAGATCACCATCTTGGCCAAGGTTGGGCTATTGAGAAAATCGATCTCAGTGCCAAAGAGGGCATTGATTGCACCAAATTGGCGATTGAACATGCCGGCCCAAATCAAGATACTCATAAAGCTTGGGATTGCATATGGCAGGATCAATATCGAGCGATAGAAACGTCGTAGCGCAATCTTCTGATTCAAAATCACTGCAAGGAGAAGTCCAACAGCAAACATCATTAAGACTGAGATGAGGGCAAAGGAGACGGTCCAGATGAAGACTCCAATAAATGGCCCTCTCACATTAGGGTCAGAGAAGAGCTTGGTGTAGTTCTCAAAGGCATTCCAAGCGCGCCATCCTGGCGTAAGGGTCATATTGGGATCTGACTCAGCTGCGTAATTTCCACGACCGTTATCTACATAAGTAATTCCATTGATGGTGTCGGTAAAGACATCTCGCTCCTTGTCATAGACAAGGGTCTGGGTAAGGACAGCTGCGATGTCAATGCCTTGCGGTGAGATAAAGCTATTGTCTTTATATGGGAATCTGAGGTTGATAATCGCCTCTTCATTATTTGCGGCGAAATCAGTTGTTACTGGTTCAAAGCCATCTACCTGGCGAGCAATGCCGAATTCATCTGCCACATAAGTGCCGGCAGGTAATACAACGCTCTTCTCCTCTGTCGCAAGGAGGACGCTCTGATCTACCTGAGATGTGAGAAGGGCTGCCCACTTCCCATCGACCTTGCCGAGAGTGAGATCAAATGTTGGAGCGAGATCATCGAGGGTGAGGCCATTTGCCTGAATCTGTGGAAGTGCATCTGCCTTTGAGATTTCATTGCCAGTCTTAAATTGATAGCCCGACATCTGAATTGTGTAGGCGACAGGGACAACGACAAATGCGACGAGAAGAACTAAGCCTGGAAGAAGAAATTTGAGCGGAAGGGTGAACTTGGCGAAATATACAAAGTTGGTGACTACAAAGATGACTGCGATAACGGTTGAGAGGGTAGATGAATCCTCTTTCGCCATCGATGCAAAGAACATCCAGATGAGGAGGGCATCGATGATCGACATGAAGACGATCTTGAAGATCTGAGCCTTCAACCCTGTAAATCCAGCTAGTCGATACATCATCGCTTGAGAACTTCCCATCTATTGAAGTCGAGGTGGAGATTTTACCCAATTACATAAGTAAGGAGAACCCGCTACAGATGTAGCGGGTTCTCCCTTTCACCTACATATCTAACTTACTAATTTCGCCTACTGATTTCAGTAGGGATTAGTTTGTTGCGTCGTAGTTTGCAAAGTTCTTTGCAAGGATAGCTGCAGCAGCATCAAGTGTTGAATCTACTGACTTACCCTTTGTAAAGATGTCCTTGAAAACGCCGTCAAGAACGTCGTACCAGTTAGCTCCACCTGTCTTGTTATCAAGAGCTGGAGATACCTGAGGAGTTCCTGTTGCAGCAGCGCGTCCTACAGCAAGTGTCTGTGGATCTGTGACCTTAGCTGTGGCTGACTTGCTTGCTGGTGGACGCTTTGAGAGCTGGCTCATTGCGAGCTGGCCTTCAGTTGAAGCAAACCACTGTGTCACAAGCTTGCGAGCACCAAGGTCTACACCGTGTGCCTTTGCATATGTTGTGACGTATGCGCCTGAGTAGTTAACCCACTGTGCGCCCTTTGTTGATGATGTAAGGCCAGGTGTTGCACCAATGCCGTACTTGATTCCAGCCTTTGTGATGCCATCAAAGTTCCATGCACCTGTGATACCGAATGGAATCTTTCCTGCCTTAAATGCATCGCCACAACCATCCCACTGGAAGAAGCCGTTGCTCTTTCCATCTGAGACGAGGAACTTGTTGACGTTTGCCTTAAATGCTGATGAGTTGAGGAGAACCTTGCTGTAGTCAGCGTTAGAACCCTTTGTTGGCCATGCGCCACCACCGAGTGCTGTAAGCACTGCATGTGATCCCCATGTGCCTTCAAATGCACAGATACCACCGGTAAGACCCTTAGAGGTCTTGTTCTCCTTGTAGTAATCAACCATGTCAGCAAATGTTGCTGGCGCAGTTGCACCGTAAAGTGCTGTGTTCCAGATGAATCCTGTTGTATCAACATCTAGTGGAACGCCATAGACGCCACCCTTGTATGACATCGCTGCCAAACCTGCTGCAGGGATTTCACGCTTCAATGTTGATGAAGGAATGATGCGAGCGATCTTTCCTGACTTTGCACCAGCTGATGCCATAGATGCAGGACCTGTCAACACATCTGGACCGCCAGCTGCTGTTGACTTATCCCATGCGCTCTGAAGTGCATCGAGTGCTGAGAAGAACTTAACTTCGATCTTGTAGCCCGGTGCGATAGTTGTGTTGCCATCGATGAGCTTCTGTAGCTGTGGACCACGCTGCTCGTCAGCCCAGACAACGATTGTCTTGCCTGATGCCTGTGCTGGTGCACCGACAACTGCTGACGCTACAAGAGCTGCAGCTGCGAGAACGCTAGCTACGCCATAACGCTTTTTCATGTATTCCTCCAAGGAATGTTGGGTAAGAACCCAGGGTGGGTTCTACCTAGTAGCCCTATTTCACACCACCCATGCCCCTCTGGCAAGGAAGGAGGTGCCAGATAATGAGAAAGGGAGCCTGTAAAAGGCTCCCTTTATCGAATCGTTATATGAGTAACGATAGTTTTAAGGCTTACTTGTGGAGCTGCTCCACAGTTGCATCCCAGCCAGAAACTTCCTCAGGCTTACGAGGACCCTTACCAACATAGCGAGCAGATGGACGGATCAAACGACCAGTGCGCTTCTGCTCGAGGATATGTGCTGACCAACCCGCGGTGCGAGCTGCAGTAAACATAGATGTGAAGAGTGGAGCTGGAACTTCAGCAAAGTCCAAGATGATTGCTGCCCAGAACTCAACGTTTGTCTCAAGGACGCGATCTGGTTGGCGCTCACGGAGCTCCTTAAGTGCTGCCTTCTCAAGAGCCTCTGCAACTTCGTAACGAGGTGCATTAAGTTCCTTAGCAGTGCGACGAAGTGTGCGAGCGCGTGGGTCTTCTGCGCGATAGACGCGGTGACCAAATCCCATCAAGCGCTCTTTGCGATCAAGGAGATCCTTCACATACGCCTCAGCGTTACCTGTCTTCTCAACTTCTTCAATCATGTGGAGCACACGAGATGGAGCGCCACCATGGAGTGGACCTGACATCGCACCAATTGCTCCTGAGAGCGCTGCCGCAACATCTGCACCAGTTGATGCGATAACGCGTGATGTAAATGTTGATGCGTTCATTCCATGCTCTGCAGCTGAAACAAAGTATGCATCGATTGCACGGACGTGAAGTGGATCAGGCTCTCCACGCCAACGAATCATCATGCGCTCAACAACTGTATGCGCCTTATCAATCTCAGACTCAGGAACTGGAGCTGCAACAATTCCGCGAGCAGCTTGAGCAAGGTATGAGAGAACCATGACGGATGCACGTGCGAGGTTGTTACGTGCTTCCTTGTCATCAATATCAAGAAGTGGCTTAAAGCCCCATGCTGGTGCGAGCATTGCAATCGCAGATTGCACATCAACGCGAACATCGCCTGAGTGAACAGGGAGTGGGAATGGCTCAGCGTTAGGAAGACCTGGGTTGAACTCATCATCGACGAGAAGTCCCCACACATTTCCAAATGAGACGCGACCTACGAGGTCTTCGATATCAACGCCGCGGTAACGAAGGGCGCTACCTTCCTTATCAGGCTCTGCGATCTCTGACTCAAAGGCGATAACGCCTTCTAGACCTGGCTTGAAATCATCGGACATTGTTTAGCTCCCCGCTCGTATACGTAAATCTCTGGGCAATTCTGCACCCGCCCAAGGGGTCTTGGCGACCAAAGTACTGGGAGATGCACTCATAGCGAAAGTGAGGTTCGATACATCCATGAGCATAGAGCGCCCAGAAGTGACCACCCGCCAGGCCATCTCCGCGATGCGACGCTCCTATGGGGTCGAAGGCATCACCGACCTCGGCAGCGACCCGATCGCCGCCTTCACCACCTGGCTCCATGAGGCAGCGGCCAATGAATACATCGTCGAAGCAAATGCGATGGTTCTCTCAACTCTAGGAAGTAATGCAGACGGTTCAGATGCAATCACTACTCGCACGGTTCTCCTCAAAGATATCTCTGAAGGAGGATTTACCTTCTTCACCAATTACAACTCACGTAAATCGCAGGCGATTGAGATGCATTCACAAGTCACTCTCCTCTTTCCTTGGTATGCGATGGAGCGACAGGTTTCAATCAGCGGATATGCCTCACAGATAGATCGCGCAGAGTCTGAGAGTTACTTTGCAACTCGTCCATGGTCTTCACAGATCGGTGCATGGGCATCTGCGCAATCTTCACCACTTGCATCGCGCGAAGAGTTGGAGCAGCGATATGAAGGAGCTGCACAGAAGTGGCCAGAGGGCACAACCGTTCCATGCCCACCACATTGGGGTGGCTATCGAGTATTACCAATAAGTATTGAGTTCTGGCAGGGGCGCTACTCACGCCTGCATGACCGGATTCGCTATGAGCGCCAGAACACAGACTCCCATTGGGAGATAAATAGGTACTACCCGTAGAATCGCCACATGAGCGCAGAGATTGTAATTCCAGCAGATATCAAGCCACGCGATGGTCGTTTCGGAGCAGGACCTTCCAAGGTTCGCCCAGAGGCGCTCCAATCGTTGATCGCATCTGGAAACTCTGTCATCGGAACATCGCACCGACAGAAGCCGGTGAAGAACGTTGTGAAGAACGTCCGTGAAGGTCTCACATCTCTCTTCAACCTTCCAGAAGGTTATGAAGTTGTCCTCGGCAATGGTGGATCAACTGCATTCTGGGATATCGCAACATTCGGTCTGATTGAAAACCGCTCCCAGCACTTAGTTTTCGGTGAGTTCTCATCTAAATTTGCGGCGGCATCAAAGGAAGCTCCATTCCTTGGTGAGCCATCTGTCATTAAGTCAGAGCCTGGCACCCACCCAATTCCAGTCAAGGAAGATGGAATCGATGTCTATGCCCTCACACATAATGAGACTTCGACTGGTGTTGCGATGCCAATCAAGCGCCCAGCCGGCACTGATGGAGCGCTCGTTCTCGTTGATGCAACATCTGCAGCAGGTGGTCTCCACGTTGATGCAAAAGAGTTTGATGCGTATTACTTTGCCCCACAGAAATCATTTGCCTCAGATGGTGGTCTCTGGCTCTCATTGATGAGCCCTGCTGCAATTGAGCGCGCAGAAAAGATCAAGTCATCTGGTCGCTGGATTCCAGCATTCTTCGATCTTGGAACAGCAATTGAGAATTCACGTCTCGATCAAACATATAACACACCAGCTCTTATCACCTTGATGCTCCTTGCTGATCAAATTAACTGGATGAATGAGAATGGCGGATTGAAGTTCACAACTGATCGCACCGCAGATTCCGCATCTCGCCTCTATGGTTGGGCTGAGAAGACCAGCTACACAACTCCATTTGTGGTTAATCCTGCGCAGCGCTCACATGTCATTGGCACAATCAACTTCGATGATGCAATTGATGCAACAAAGGTTGCAGCTGCCCTTCGTGCAAATGGGATCGTTGATACTGAGCCATATCGCAAGCTCGGCAAGAATCAGCTCCGTATTGCAATGTTCCCAGCTATTGATCCATCTGATATTGATGCCCTCACAGCATCTATCGATTACGTCGTAAGCCAGCTCTCGTAATGCCAGCAAAGCTAGAACGCGATCGTTTCTTCTGGACGATCGCCCTCCAAACTGTTGTCGTTAACTTCTTTCTCGGTGGCTTTGGACCAGCTCAGCCGCTCTTGCGTGCAGATCAGGGCACATCACTGACAATTGCAGGTCTCCATGGAACCGCTATGGGTATCGCATCGATTGCAGCGGGCTTAAGTAATCCATGGATCTCCCATAAGTTCGGTCGAGCCAATGCAGGTTGGATTGGTCTGGCCATCTTTGTCTTTGGTGTCTCTTCTCTCTCATTCCTCCAACCAGTTGCGCTGACAATTCTTGCTGCTGCAGTAACTGGCTTTGGAACTTCAACAGTCATCAACTCATTTGTGACATCTCTGAATAGCCACTACGGAGCGCAAGCCCCGTTAGCTGTTGCACAAGCAAATGGAATTGCATCAGTAGGTTATGTATTTGGAACTTTCACAATCGGCTCCATCGCCCAACAAGCTCCAGACTTCTGGCGGTTAGGACTGCTCCTCATTCTTCCATTGGCCTTCTATCTCTTCTTCTTCCGCCGGGAGAAGTCAGCAGAGCCTCACGTTCCAACAAGTGATGGACCACAATCTGGAAAGCTCTCCAAGGCTTTTTGGATTACCTGGTTTGGCTTTATCGCAACGATTTCGACAGAGTTTGCAACAGCGTTCTGGGCAGCAGCTCTTGTTCGCGATCGCACCGATGCATCTGCTGCAATCTCCACTATTGCCATCATGGCGCTCGGCACTGGAATGGGAATTGGTCGTTTCTTCGGTGGTCGCATCATGCATAAGCTCTCATTGGATCACCAACTCCTCACAATTCTTGGCCTTCAATTCGTTGGCTTCTTTGGAATCTGGCTCTCTCATAACCTCGCAATCAGCATGGTGATGCTGCTTTTGAGTGGTCTTGGAATTTCAATGCAATTCGCACTCACTTCACTACGTTTGATTAGCCATAGCGATGGGCGTCCTGATCTAGCGATAGGTCGCAGCTCCCTTGCGGCAGGCTTAGCGATAGGTGGAGCTCCGTTCTTATTAGGAGTTCTAGGTGATCAATACGGAATATCTCGCGCCTATTTAATGGTTCCAGT